>JBFXBG010000001.1:0-93977 GCA_050183505.1 Gemmatimonadales bacterium
CATTGCGCTGCCGGCCGGGTTCTTCTCGATGCGGGAGGTCGCCAATGGCAACCTCCCGGCGCTGCTGGGCCTGCTATTCCCGCTCGTCGGGGTGGGGCTGCTGGTCTGGGCCATCCGGGCCACGATCCGTCTCCGCAAGTTCGGCGTCTCGATCCTCGAACTGACCACCAATCCCGGGGTGGTCGGCGGCCGCCTGGCCGGTGTCGTCCTGATCCGGGGCATGCTGCTCCCCGAACGCGGCTTCCGCGTGGCCCTGTCCTCGGTGCGGCGGGTCGTGAGCGGCAGCGGAAAGAACCGGTCCACCAGCGAATCGATTCTCTGGCAGGAGGAACTGACCGTCCATCCCTCGCGGCGCAGTGAGGGGACCGCCATACCGTTTGCCTTTCCGATCCCCGCCGATCAGCCGGAAACGACCCTGGAGAATCCGGACGACCGCGTCCTCTGGCGGCTGACGCTGGAGGCCGCTGTGCCGGGCGTGGACTACGCGGCGGCCTTCGAAGTGCCGGTCATGCGCACCGCGGACAGTCCGCCCCCCGGTACGCCGGTTGACCCCGTGGCCCGGGTGGACCCCGGGCACTTCCGCCAGTCGGGAGCGTCCCGGATCCGGGTGACCACCAACCGGCGAGGAACCGAGATCGTCTTCCCGGCCGCCCGGAACCGGGGGCCGGCCATCCTGCTCACCGTCTTTGTGGTGATCTGGACCGGTGTGACCTGGATCCTTTCGCGAAGCGACGCTCCCAGGCTATTTCCATGGGTCTTCGGGGCCTTCGACGCATTGCTGATCTACGGCATGCTCCAGACCTGGCTGAGGACCTCCCGCGTCCTGGTGGATCGGGGTGTCATGACGGTGGCGCGCGGACTCGTTTTCCCGGGACGTGAACGGCGGATTAACGCCCAGGAGGTCGAACGCATCGTTCCGAAGATCGGGATGCAGATGGGGACCCGCCCCTACTATGATATTGAGGTCGTGCTGAACGACGGGGGCAGCCTCAAGGCCGGCACCGGCGTGCGGGACAAACGGGAAGCGGAATGGCTGGCGGCTCTGATGCAGCGGGCCCTCACAGGAGAATAGAGCCGGCCCGGCCGGGCCGCTGAAGGGAGCAACATGCGCGGTACCAGTCGGGGGCAGGTCATGGCCGTCATCGCCGGGGTTCTACTGGCGGCATGCAGCGGCGGTTCCTCACAGCCGAAGGGCGGAGAGACGCTCACGCTGGTGAGTGGTGACGGGCAGATCGATGCTCCGGGGGGGACCCTCCCGGAGTCTCTCGTCGTGCGTCTGGTCGACGGACAGTCGGCCGGCGTCTCGGGTGCCACGATCACCTGGAGCGTTCAGAGCGGAGCCGGCAGCCTTGCTCCCACCAGCACTGTGACCGACGGGAGCGGTCGGGCGGCGGCAAGCTGGACGCTCGGAGCCGCCGTGGGCCCGCAATCGGTCACCGCCTCGACCGGGGGAAGCACGGTAACCTTCGCCGCGACCGCCACCACCGGCCCGCTCCCCCACCTGGGCGTGACGACCCAGCCCACCGCGGCCTTCAGCGGCGTCAGCTTCAGCACGCACCCGGTGCTGCAGCTGCTGGACGGCAGCGGTGCTCCCCTGGCCCAGGCGGGCGTTGCCGTCAAGGTGGCGCTCTCATCACCACCCGCGTTCTCCAGCCTCTCGGGGACCACCACGGCCACAACCGGGGCGGGCGGGGCGGCGACCTTCAGCAACCTGAGTATCCGCGGCCCGGTCGGCAACTACACGCTCAGGTTCACCGCATCGGGTTTCAGCGGCGTCAACGCCGCGCCGCTCCAGCTTACCAATCAGGACGGCAGGATTCCCCTGACGGACATGGGCACCACGTTCCTCTACCTGGGCCAGTACAGCGGGGGGCTCTATCCCAACGGTGCCAACTCGCCGCCGGCGGCACATGCCGCGGCCGGGGCGGCCCGGGCCCGCGCCGTCACCCCCCGGGGGACGAACGGCAATCCGAACGCGTCCGGCAGCATCGTCCTCATGTCGATCGGCATGTCGAACGCCACGCAGGAATGGTGCGGGCTGACTCCATTCAACTGTGAATCGTGGACCTTCACCGGGCAGGCGCTCGCCGACCCGGCAGTCGACCGGACGGCGCTCAGGATCATGAACGGCGCCAAGGGCGGGCAGACCGCCGGATCGTGGGACAATCCGACCGACCCGAACTACGACCGGGTACGGGACAGCGTGCTGGCGCCCCAGGGGCTCACCGAAGCCCAGGTGCAGATCGTCTGGCTCAAGGATGCCAATCCGGATCCGGTGGACAGCCTCCCCTCACCGACCGCGGACGCCAACACGCTGGTGATGCAGTTCGGTGGGATTCTGCGGGCGCTGAAGACCCGCTATCCCAACCTGCAGATGGTCTTCATGGCGAGCCGGATCTACGCGGGGTATGCGGTCAGCAATCTCAACCCGGAGCCTTATGCATACCAGTCCGGGCTGGCCGTGAAGCGCGTCATCCAGGCCCAGATCGACCAGATGGCGAACGGCGGCACGGTCGTGGACCAGCTGGCCGGGAATCTGAACTACAGCACCGGGGTGGCGCCGTGGGTGGCCTGGGGGCCCTACCTCTGGGCGGACGGACTCAACCCCCGGTCCGATGGTCTGATCTGGGTGCAGTCGGATTTTGAAAGCGACGGCACGCATCCGGGAACCTCGGGGGAGACCAAGGTCGGCGGCATGCTGCTGAACTTCTTCAAGACAGACCCGCGGACCTCCTGCTGGTTCACCGGCCAGGCCTGCCCCTGAGCCGCGAGCCTACCGGACCTCGCTGCTCAACGAACGGATCTCGTTTTCCGTCATGCGCCCGGCGAGCGAGAGCCAGAACCCGCCCGCATCGGTCCACTGGGCCACGCTGACGCCCGTCGCCGCCGTTCCGGTTGCCACCTCCGTCGCTGGGCCATCCCGCCCGGTCCGCTGCTGGTCGAGGATGATCCGGCCGCTTTCCTTTTCATAGATCAGCCGCACCACGGTCCGATCCGGGGCCGCGCCGGGCACCAGGTGCCCGGGGAGCAGGCGGACCTCGGCGGGCCATTGCCCGCCGAGCAGCCGGATCGCTCCACCCAGCTCCACGGCGGCCTCACTCAACGTCACGCTCGAACTGTCACGGGAACTCCCCGCCGCGGGGTCGGAATCCGACAGCGCGGGAGGCGTCGGCTGTTCGGCAGCCCGGGTGGTCGGTCGAGGACCGGCAGCCCCGGTGGGTTCGGCGGTCCCGGGCCTGGCCTGCGCCGGCGCCACCGCTCGTGGGCGTGCCGCCGGCTTCGGAACACTGTCCGGGCCCGGGACGCTCTGCCTGATGGCCGGGTTGGCCGGTGGCCCGACCGGCACGAGGCCGGCACCGCCGGCCGGGTCTGCCGGTCCGCGGGTGCCGAGCAGGAGATACCCGGTCACCAGGGCGAGCAGGGTCACGAGCACGCCGGCGGCCCAGAGATGCTCCCGTCCGAAGCGCTGTACCGACCCGGGCGGCAGCAGGATCCGCAGCCGTTCCCATCGGCCCTCGGAGGGTCGTCCATGCTCGGCGGTGGGGATGAACCGCTTTACGGCGGGGAAGAGCCGTTTCCATTCCTCCATCCGGCCGCGGCACTCCGGGCAGGACCGAAGGTGGTTCTCGAACTCCCGCTCTTCCTCCTCGGAGAGATTCCCCGCGAGCAGATCGTCGAGCCGGCGCTCATCCATGTGCGACATGACGCCCCCCCCTGACAATTCCGCCGGCCTGAGTGCCCGGAGCCATGGAACAATGGCTGCTCTCCCGGAATATGACCGTGAGGCGAGTCACGGGAAGGGGCGGGCCGCCGCCCGGAAGCGGCGGCCCGCCGGTGACGTTATTCCCTCGCCGCCGTAAGCCGGAGGCGCCGGTAGCTCTCGACCAGGCCGATGAACTCTGCCCGGTAGCCGCCCGGGTCGGCCCCTCCGGCGTGCCGGGCCAGGTCGAGGACCATATCGGGATCGGCGGACCCCCGGTGTTCGGAGTTCCGCAGGATCATCCCGAACGCCGCCACCGCGCTGGCAAACCGGAGATTCCGACTCGCCGGCCGGACCCGGTCCTGAAGCGTCGTTACCATGAGCCGGCTGACGCTGTCCGCCGGCGGCTTGTAGCGAAGCTTGAGGGTCAGCAGGTCACGGCTGTTCCTGGCCGCCGGCGTGACGCCGGGACCCTGGTACTTGAGCGAATCCACCCTGCCGACCTCCACATCCAGCGGCTGCCCCGCCGGCACCACTTCATACAGAGCGGTAACGGCGTGGCCGGCGCCGAGCTCCCCGGCGTCCTTCGTGTCGTCGTTGAAGTCCTCCTTCCGCAG
Organism: Gemmatimonadales bacterium; assembly: GCA_050183505.1. GTDB lineage: Bacteria > Gemmatimonadota > Gemmatimonadetes > Gemmatimonadales > GWC2-71-9 > JBFXBG01. The sequence continues at coordinate 4,318 of JBFXBG010000001.1, forward strand.
CAGACGGTTCTCGTACCCGATCAGCCGGTAGGCGGCGACCCGGGCGGGATTGAACTCGATCTGGAGCTTGACGTCCTTGGCGATCGTCAGCAGTGTCGCACCCAGTTCCTGCACGAAGACCTTGCGGGCCTCGTTGAGGTTGTCGACGTAGGCGTAATTGCCGTTCCCCTTGTCCGCCAGCTGCTCCATCTTCGCGTCCTGCAGATTGCCCGTGCCGAAACCCAGCACGGTGAGGAACGCGCCTTCACGGCGCTTCTCCTCGATCAGCCGGATCAGTTCCGCGTCGCTGGAGACCCCGACGTTGAAGTCACCGTCGGTGGCGAGGATCACCCGGTTGTTGCCGCCCGGGAGGAAATTCCGCCTCGCGACTTCATAGGCCAGCCGGATGCCGGCGCCGCCCGCGGTCGAGCCTCCGGCTTCCAGCCGGTCAATCGCGTCCAGGATCTCGGCTTTGCGGCTGCCCGGGGTCGAGGGCAGCACCAGCCCCGCGGCCCCGGCATAGACCACGATGGCCACCCGGTCCTGCGGCCGGAGCTGGTTTGCGAGCAGCCGGAAGGCGCTCTTCACCAGCGGCAGCTTGTCGGCTGAGTTCATCGATCCCGAGACGTCCAGCAGAAAGACCAGATTGCTCGGCGGCAGGTCCTCGACCGGGATGCGTTCTCCCTGCAGCCCGATCAGCACCAGACGGTGCCGGGGATTCCAGGGACAGGCCGCCAGCTCGGTCGTGACCGAAAAGGGCCGTCCGGCCCGCGGGTCGGGGTAGTCGTAGTGGAAGTAGTTGATCATCTCTTCGATGCGAACCGCGTCCGGCGGCGGTGCCGCGCCCCGGGACAGGAACCGGCGGATGTTGCTGTAGGACGCCGCATCCACGTCGATCGAAAAGGTCGACAGCGGATTGGCGGCCGCGTCCAGAAACCGGTTGTCGTAGATCCGGGCGTATTGTTCGCGGTTCCATCGGCCGTCGGGATCGCCGCGGCCTCCACGCGCCTCCGGTCCAGGTTGGGCGGATGGCGAAACGATGCCGGACTGGGCGTTGCCGAACGACGCACTCCCCGTCACCGACGCCTGTTCGAAGGTGGTGGATTCGCGGCGGCCGGTGAATCCGGCCCCCACGTAGCCCGCGCTCGCCCGTACGCCACGGACCGCCTGGGCGGCGGTGACCTCGTCGCGGGGGACGAGCGGTGCGGGGTTTCCGGCCACGGTGATCTCATCGATCCGGACCGGGCTCCGAGTCAGCCGGAAGTCGACGGTCGTGGTCCGGCCGTCCGCCGCGACGGTGTCGACGGTCCCGGCGGCATAGCCGATGGCCGCGGCCCGAAGCCGGACCCGGCCGGCCGGAACACCGGCGATGCGATAGCGTCCGGAATCGTCGGCCATGGCAGCCAGCGCGGTGCCGGTGATGACGATCTGCGCATGCGCCACCGCGGTCCCGCTGGTATCCCGGACGGTCCCGATGACCGTCGCCGTCTGATCGGGTCCGGTCGCCGGGATGATGATGGCGGCCGCCAGAACCACGAGGCTGCGCCGCACGCTTCCAACGAGGTGTGTCCACATACACCCTCCAGGGTTGTGTGTTGGTCGCTCTGCTCGAATTGTCAGGAGAGCGCGTGCCGCGGCCGCGAGTCGCTGCTCATGGAGGGAGATGCCGAAACACCGGCGATACGCACACGCGTGCCGCCGGCGTTTCAGGCTGTGCGGTGCTGCGGGAAACGTCAGCCGGGGACGAGATCCTCCCGGTGCTCGCGGTGGAGCAGCTCCGGCGTGGTGTTGAACCGGTACCCCAGGTAGATCAGCACGATCCCGATGAACTCGGTGACGTACAGGACCTCGGTATGCCCGAACCGGGTGAAGGTCCCGCCGATCCCGGGCAGCAGCGCCCCGACCGCAATCAGGACGTTGCCGATGTAGCGATGCCGGGTCTCGGTCCGCCGGCGGTAGCGCAGGGCGGAGACGACGGCGCCTCCGATCAGGAACGAGGCGGCGTAGGTGTTGATGAACGGACTGAATCCGCGCACCCAGGTCCACTCCATCACCCGGCCGGTCAGGCGGTGGGCCTCGACCAGCGAATAATTGATCGGTGTGAGCAGTACGCAGGTGGCCGCCACCCCGACGACCGCCAGCAGAAGCGCGGTCAGGATGTTGGCCGTCCGTCGCCGCAGCATCAGGTACACCGTTCCCTGCGCCAAAGGCGCGCCGCCCAGCAGCGCGCCCGAGATATACCAGGCGCGGAATACGACCTCGTGCCAGCCCATGAGGGTCGTTGCGGACTCGGTGATCGTCCCGACGGCATAGAGAAACGCTCCGGCCGACCACCAGAGCAGGTGCGGGCCCGACCGCCGCTCCAGGTAGCGCTGCAGCAGCACGCCGGCGAACCAGAGCGCGAACAGGCTGGTACCGATGGGAATGAAGTGGACGAAACTCTGCGACACGTGGCGCTCCGGGCTGGTGAAGGAGCCGGGGCGGCGGCACGCCGCCCCGGTCGAGGGACGGTCAGAACCCGCTGGTCCAGGCGACGGTGAGCCGCCGTCCCGGTTCCGGGCGGAAGAAGCTCACGTTGGCCGATTCCGCGTACAGCCGGTCGGTCAGGTTTTCGACGGAGACGGTGATCGCATGGCTGAACGGTCCCGAGTTGAACAGCCGCGCGCCGGCCCGGATGTCCTGCACCGTGAAGGCAGGCAGGGCCGGGCCCACCGGGCTCGTGCCCAGGGTGACGTCCTTCTGGCGGCCGTTGTGTCTGAGCGTGTATTCCCCCCAGAACCGTCCCTCCGGGGAGCGGTATCGCAGGTGCCCGATGATCTTCGAGGAATAGGTCTCTCCCACCGGGTTGCCGGGGTCGAGCACGTCCTTCGAGCTCAGATGGGTGTAATTGCCGCCGATCGAGAACCCGTGGATCAGGTTCAGATCGGCCAGCAACTCGACGCCGGTGTAGCGGAGCTTGTCGATGTTGACGTTCTGATACTCCGGGAACCCGCTCACGCTGTCGCCGGTCGGGGCGATCCGGATCCCGTCGTGGACTTCGTTCCGGAAGACGAAGGCCTCGAGGTACAGGCCGCGGTAGCGGTATTTCGCGCCCAGGTCGACGTTGATGCTGGTCTCGGGCTTGAGGGCGGGATTGGCCGACTGATAGCCGGATCCTTCCGGCGTCGGGCCGTTGAAGAACCGCTCGACGAGGTTGGGTGATCGAAACCCGCGGCCGACCGCCGCCACCAGGTTCAGGTTGTCGGTCAGGCGGTAGAGCACGTTGGCGGCCCCGACCACGGTCCGGTCTGTCCCCGCCTGCGGCAGGGTCTGGATCCCCGGGGTGGCGTTGGGCGACGCGTGCACGTCCTGGTACCGGCTGCCCAGAATGACCGAGAGCCGGTCGGTCAGGGTGAGATCGCCCTGGACGAAGACACCGGCGCTCCGGTAGGTCGCGTTCGGAATCTGGGGCGTGCTGTCCTGGGTGACCTGCGGCGGCCCGAATCCCACGACCGCGGTCCGGTTGAAGTCGGTGTTCTCCGAGTGATCGCGGAAGGCATCAAAACCGTAGGTCAGGAGGTGCTTCCCGGCGATGACCTTGGTGGCTTCGGCCCGCAGGCCCAGGGTGTTCAGGTCGGTGTAATTGCGGGTGTTCACCTGCACCCCGGCGTCCGGCGGGGCGCCGTTGCCGAAGGGAATGAAGATGTTCTGGTGCAGGGTGCGCTGGTTGCTCTGGTAGTAGCTGGTGAAGTTCAGCTTGTCCGCGATGGGCAGGCCGATGCCGCTGGCCCGGTAGGACGCCGAGTAGCGATCCACGAACTGGCTGGGGTAGAGAATCTGAATGAACGGATCCCCACCCTGGCTGCCCCAGTCGGAGGGGTTGACGTAGCCGAACCCCGCATCCCGGGCCTGGTAGCGCTCGTACCGGGCTTCGACCTGCTGGGTCGGGGAGAGGGCGTAGCCCAGCTGGGCGTCGTAGGCCTGGTCTTCGACCCCGGTGTCGTGGACTCTGGTGTCGCGGGCGAGGGTCAGATCGCCGAAGCTGCCGGACGGGGCGGTGTAGGATTGCGATTGACGATGCGTCGCCCCCAGCCGGAATCCCAGCCGCCCCATACGGCCGGACACCATGCCGGTGGGGCGGTTCAGGTCATAGCTCGAGGAATACTGGTAGCCTACTGAGCCGTGGATCCCGGACGGGCCGCTGAACGGCGGGCGGAGCGTAATCAGATTCACCACCCCGCCGATCGCGTCGGTGCCGTAGAGAACCGACGCCGGTCCGCGGACGACCTCGACCCGCTCGATCTGTGACGGATCCACCAGCGAGGGCAGCTCCCCGAAATCCTGCTGCCGCCGTGAATTGTTCATCCGGATGCCGTCCTCCAGCAGCAGGATCCGCTGCCCCCGCTGGCCCCGGATGCTGGGCCGCGTCTGGCTCGGCCCGACGCCGGTGACATCCAGCCCGGGCAGATCCCGGAACAGGTCGGAGGCGCTGTTGATCATCTGCCGCCGGAGGGTGCTGCTGTCGACCACCGAGACCGGGGCCGGTGTGGCGAACACCCGCTTCTCGTTTCTGGTCGCGGTCACCGTGATGGTCTCGAGTTCGATGCGCTTGCCGGTCGTGTCGCGGGTGGCCGGCTGCTGGGCCGTGAGCGGCAGGGAAACGAGCGGCGCCAGCAGCAGGAGTGCGGCGGCTGCCCGCCGGTGCCGGGCAGGAGCCGAGTCTGACGAGGGGTATCGCATGGGTGGTCCGGTTCGATGTTGGGCGATGACTCAGGGACGGCACGCCCAAGCCGGGGCACGCCGGAAACGCGTCCCAGGATATTCACGATCGGTGGAGTGGAGTATTCGAAGGTCTACGGAATGGTGGTCCGTAGAAGTGCGGAAAAACCGCTCTGAAGTGTCGTATCTGAAGGAAGTTTCACACGGCTCTTAGGCCTTTTCCAGCAAGCCCGAGTCCACCGCGAAACGGGTGAGCCCGGCGACGGTCCGGATCTCCAGTTTCCGCATGAGACTCTCGCGATGGGTCTCCACGGTGCGCGGACTGATCCCCAGCCGGGCCGCGATCTCCTTGTTGGTCTCGCCGTTGACGATGCCCAGCAGGACGTCCCGCTCCCGTCCGGTGAGCTGTTCCAGCCGCTCCTGCTGCTCCGTCCGTTCGGTCTGGCCCTGCAGCGCGAGCGAGAGCTGTCGGGCGACCGAAGGGCTGAAGAACCCCTCACCCCGCGCAACCGCCCGGACCGCGTTCCGAAGCTCGTTGGGGGCCGTGTCCTTCTTGAGATAGCCCTGGGCTCCGGCCCGCACGCTTTCCAGCACGTACTCCGGATGGTCGTGCACGCTGAGAATCAGAATCTGCGAAACCGGGACCCGGCGCCGCAGCTCCGCCGCCACCTCCAGGCGATGGGCGCCGGGCATGGAAATGTCCAGCAGGATGACATCCGGGCGGTGCCGCCCCGCCAGTTCCAGCACCTCAGCGGCCGACCCCGCCTCGGCCACCACCTCGAAGCCCGGCTGACCCATGAGGACATGCCGGATCCCTTCCCGAACCAGGGCGTGGTCGTCCGCCACCAGCACCCGGATTGGGTCGCTCATGGGATGGCCTCCACCGTCACCGGTACCGTGATGTCGAGCCGGGTGCCGGTGCCGGACTCCGAGGTGATGATCACGTGACCGCCCAGTGCCGTGATCCGCTCCCGCATGCCCGCCAGGCCCATGTGCCCCTCCCGTTCCCACTGGTTGATGCTGGTGCCCGGCGCCAGACCCCGGCCGTCGTCCCGGATCCGAAGGTGCAGCGATCCGTTCATCAGGGACAGATGCACGGTAACCGATTCGGCCTCGGCGTGCCGGGCGACATTCGAGAGGGCTTCCTGGACCGCCCGGAAGATCGCCAGTTCGCTCTCCCGGCTGATCGGCGGCAGCTCGGCCGGGGTATCGAGGCCGGTCGTAAGCCCGCTCCGGTCACCGAAGTCCTTCACCAGGGCCCGGACGGCCGGGAGCAGGCCCAGGTCGTCCAGCAGGGACGGACGCAGGTCGTTGGTCACGCTGCGGATGCTGCGGATTCCCTTGTCGATCAGATCCAGCACCCGATCCAGCGGCTGGGCCAGTGCCGGATCAGCCGACTCCCGCAGCAGCCCCAGCTGGAGCTTCACGGCCGAGAAGACCTGCGCCGTTTCGTCATGCAGCTCGAGCGAAATCCGGCGACGCTGTTCCTCGTGCTGCTGCAGCATCCGCAGGGAAAGCCGCTCGAGTTCCTGCGCCCGCTGCTGCAGCCGGCGGTAGAGGTCGGCGTTCTCCAGTGCTGCGCCCACCTGCTGGCCAAGGGCGACCAGAAAACTCTCGTCCAGCGCCGCGAACGGGTCCCGGGTCTCGCCCACGATGACCAGCGCGCCCGACACGGCCGCGTGCCGGAAGATCGGCAGGACGGCGGTATAGGCATAGGCGCCCTGGGTCCGCAATCCGCCGGCCAGCGCGGCCCAGTCGTCGGACAGCACTGGCCGGCCGTCCTCGATGGCGCTGTGGATCGCGGTCCCGGTGATGCCTTCGGCCGGCCTGCCGGTCCAGGAGGCACAGGCGCCGACCCCCTTCAGGAACCCGGGCGGCTCTCCGGTGGTGTACATCGCCGTACCCCGGACGCCGGGCAGCGAGAGCGGGCGTTCGAGCAACCGGTCCAGCACGCCTTCATCGCGTCCGGCCCGCTGCAGGTCACCCGACAGGGCCGACAGGGCCTCCAGCCCGCGGCTCACATCCTCCAGCACCAGGAGCAGGATGCCGGCGCCCACGGCCAGGACGAACAGAATGTCGAGGTAGTAGCCCCATGGGTTCCACGCGCCACGGGCCCGCAGCAGGGGATAGTCCAGGTGATGGAGGCCCCAGAGGAAGAAGGTCGCGGCCAGCAGCGCCGCTCCGCGGGACCGGGCCCGCCGGTGATACGTCAGGAATGCGGCCCCGGTCCAGAGTGTTGCCAGGCTCAGGAACAGGACGGCGGGTCCCGCGGCCAGCAGGAAATCGTCCAGCCGGTAGATCGCGATGTAGGACCAGACCGGTGGGAACAGGGCCAGGCCCAGGTGCCACCAGCGCCAGCGCAGGCCCTGCGAAAACACCAGCGCCGCCCACAGGAGGGTGAGCCCGGTCCAGCCGGTCACGACCTGGTGCCAGAAGAGCCAGTGCCGGTGGCCGGTTGTCAGGAACAGGATGATCGCGGTGATCCGCAGGGCATAGATGCCCCAGGCGATGGACCACCACAGGAAGTAGCTCTTTCGGTACCGGCTGTGGAGATAGAGGCAGAGACCGGCCAGGCCGATGGTGATGGCGGCCTGAAGGACGGCCGCCTGCAGTTCCGACCACGACGCTACCGGTTCCATGGCGGGGAAGTAAAGGGATGAGAACGCTTCCGGCAACCGAGCCGCCGGGCCCGGTGGGCACGGGTACGGAGTGTGATCCTGGTCACAAAGTTAACGGGGTGGATGCCGCGGCGTCCTACGTCCCGGTCCAGTTAATGTAGTCCAGATCAATCATTCCCTTTGGAGGAGCGCCACCATGACACTCCTGCGAGCTACGACCGCCGCCGCGGCTTTCGCCCTGTTGGCCGCCGCCTGCAGCGACAGCGCGACCAGCCCCGACACGACCGGGCTCACGGCCGCCCAGGCCGAACAGATCGCCGATGTCGTCACGACCGACGCGGACGCGATGGTCTCGGCGTCCTCTCAGAGCCCGGCGTCCGGCTTCATGCTGGCCCCGTCGGCTACCACGCCGGTCCTCGCGAGCCCGCCGTGCTTCCCCTCGGTGAGCCCGGCCAACCCCGCCAACGTCGACGGCGATGCCGTACCCGACTCGGTCCGCCTGGACTTCAACGCCTGCGCCTCCGCGTCCGGCTTCATTGACATCCTGGATCCGACCCTGGTGACGCCGGACTGGGGGATCCGTTCGGTCTTCACCGATTTCACGATCACCCGCTCACGCGGGCCCCGGAGCCGCATGGCCAGCGCCGTGTTCAACGGCGCCCGGCAGGTGACCGGCAACAACGATCAGATCAATCACCTGATCACCAACTTCGAGACCGATCTCACCTTCCCGAATGAGACCACCATCAAGCACGTGAAGGACTGGAATGCGACGTTCCTCGCCGATGTCGCCGGGTCGATCCAGCACGCCCAGCCGCTGCCCAGCGGCACCTTGAACCTGGCCGGTTCGTCCACCTGGACGAAGGGGACCGTGAGCTGGTCCATGACCATTACGACCAGCGGGCTGCATTTCGACGCGTCCTGCACGGTGGAGCCCAGATTCGATGCGGGGACTACGACCATCGTGGTCGACCGCAGCGGGAGCACGCACACCGTGACGATCGAACATACGGCCTGTGGGCAGTTCACCGTGACCCGGACGAACTGACCCGCGGATCCCGGAAAGACTGGCCGGCCGTCTGGAGACAGGCGGCCGGTCTTTTTTCGGGGCGCGGGAATGGAGGACGGGCTTCCCCTACGGTACCTGAATCGGCAGCTCGGCGGCGAACAGCATGGTGCGGTCCATGTCGGCGGCTGCCCAGCGAAGCAGCACGGCGGGATTCCGGCGGACCAGGCCGTCCCAGGACACCTGGCCGTTGGTGATGACCCGGATCGGCTGGGAGAAATCGAAAAGGTCGGGGGAGAGCAGCAGGGTGAACCGGCGGACGTAGCTCGAGTGGACCTCCACGGTGTTGCCATGGCGTTCCAGGACGACCCGGCCGCTCGGCCCCGGGTGCGGAAATGCCTGGACCGGCCGGATCCGGCTCGGGTCGGGCCGGGGACCGAGGTGAATCACGGTCCGGCCCTGCTGCCCTTGGCGTTCCACCAGCACGTCGATGGAGTCGCCCCAGTCCAGCCCGCGCGTCGCGTTGACCAGGGACCGGACGGTCGGTGTAGGCGCACCGTTCGCTTCCAGGATCAGGTCGCCGGCCCGCAGGCCGCTTCTCGCCGCGATCGAGCCGAGTTCCACCACCTGAAGCCGGACGCCACGGGTGCTCGACGGATCGGTGCGGACGCCCAGCGTTGGGGCCGGCGGCAGCGGCATGATGCTGTCGAACGTGGGCAGGATTGTATCGCTGGCCGACGGTCCCAGTTCGTCGATGACCAGCCAGAAGGCGCGGTTGTCCCGGTCGGTCCGGTCGGCCTCCCAGGAGATCCGGTCCGGCAGCGGATTGCGGACGTGGTGCGCCAGAAACGAGTCGATCGCCGGTTCCTCGGCAGGCCACCAGCGCAGGTCGTGCCCGGTTTCGGGGCGGGGATGGAACGTGACGTCGACACCGGCCGAACGGAACAGCGCGATGTAGGGCGCCACCTCGTCGGCCGGGTAGAGCGGATCGAGGGCCCCGTTCACCACGAAGAGCGGCACATTGCGGAGATTGACCACGTAGAATGGACCGTCGGCGTTCAGGGCCGGATTGGCCAGCGGGCCGGGATGGCCCAGCAGCGGCAACACCCCGGCGAACAGCATCGGAACCTTGAACGCGAGAAAGAACGCGCCGGTCCCTCCGTCGGACACCCCGAAGGCGTAGATGCGGTTCTCGTCGACGTTGTAGGTCTGTCGCAGCGTCCGGAGGATGCCGGTGATATTCTCCAGCTGGTTGGCCTGCCACCACATCGCACCGCGCCACGCCGAAGGAAAGATCGAGATCTCATCGGGCGGGGCGAACCGGTCGAAGTCCCAGTGTTGTCCCGAGTCGAGCTCCTCGGTGTTCACGCCGCCGTGCAGGTAGATCCGCACCGGCATGGGTATCCCGGGGTCGTAGCTGGCGGGGACGACCAGCACGTACTGATGAACGAACCCGTCGGACGTCTGGTGGGTCAGGAGGAGCCGGCCCTTGGGAACGCGCGAGGGGTACGTGCGACCCTCGCGAAGGCGGGCCGCGATCGTATCGGGATCGGCGCCCGTGAGCAGAATGCCCGACACGGCGCCCTGACGGTCGCGCGGGTCGGACGCGTTCCAGAATGAGCGGAAGGCGTGGTCCAGGGCCTGGTTCTGATGACGCTGCCGCGCGAGCGCCTCGCGTGGCACCATACAAGGCACCAGCAGCAGGGCGCACAGCATGCCGCGCCAGGCGCGCGTGACCGGAATGTCGCGATCCCTCATCTCCATGAATATGTCGCTGGGGGGAAGCCGGTCCAACCCTCGAAGGTGCCAATGGGCCGTCGACCGCTAGGACCAATGCAACCGGCGAAACGTCACCCGATGAGTGCCGTGCGCACGGGGGTGGTACGTTCGTCCCCCGGAAGCCTGGAGGACATGAATCCTGTGACCCATCGACGATCCACCAAACGGAGGGAGCATCATGCGTGGTAGCCTCGTTCGGGGACTGGTCGCCGCGACCGGTCTCATGCTTGTCGGCGCCGGTGCGGCCGCACAGAATCCCCCGCCGCCCGGTTGTCCCGGGCCCGAGTATCGCCAGTTCGATTTCTGGGTAGGCGAGTGGAACGTTACGGCGCCCGGCGGCGCCCAGGCCGGGACCAACTCCATCACAACCGAGTTGCTCGGCTGCGTCCTGCACGAGCACTGGGACGGCGCTCAGGGTGGAAAAGGCGAGAGTTTCAATATCTACGATGCCACCCGGAAGGTCTGGCACCAGACCTGGGTGAGCGACCGCGGGACGCTGCTGACGCTGGAAGGCACTCTCAAGGGCGACGCGATGGTTCTCGAAGGCGAGTCGATCGCCCGGAACGGGAAGACGGTGCAGAACCGGGTGACCTGGACCCCGCGGCCCGACGGCGCGGTCCGGCAGCTCTGGGAAGTTTCCCGGGACGGCGGAGCGACCTGGGGAACGGTGTTTGATGGATTGTACGTGAAGAAAAAGTAAGAGGTGAGAGGTAAGAGGTAAGAGGGGCCGGATTGTCCATCCCAATGGTAAATCCGGCCCCTCTCACTTCTCACCTCTCACCTCATCCTGCAATCGCCCGGTCGACCGACAGCGCACCGCCGCCTCGGACCAGAACCAGCAGGGCCAGGCCGATGGCGAGCAGATGGTACTCGTATCCCTCGCCCGACCGGTTGCCGTACCAGTTCATGAAGAAGCCGACGTTGGCGTGAACCGTGACGATGGCCCCAACCATGACCGCGATGGCGGCCAGCGCCGCCGCCCGGCTGAACAGTCCGGTAATGAGGCCCAGGGCGGCGGCGATCTCCAGGCCGATCGCGAGGGCGGCGATAATGGCCGGCAGCCCGAGGGCACCGGTCATGAACTGCATCGAACCGCCCAGGCCGGCGCCCCCGAACCAGCCGAAGAGTTTCTGCATCGCGTGCGGGAACAGGACCAGGCCCAGGGTCAGACGCGCAACCGTCAGGACCCAGTCCGGGGACGTGTGGATCACCTTCTTGAACATTGAATGCCTCCAGTCGATTCATGTTTAAACAGTTGACTAATCACGCAAATCTGCCGTCAACTCCAGCCCGGTTGGTATTACCCGGCTCAGGGAGCCCGGTTCAATTCTCTCACTTTCGCCAGGATCCTGATCAGCCGGGTCAGTTCCGTGTCGGTCAGACCGCCGAGTGCGCGCTCATCCGCCTCATCCACCGGGCGGTCCATCTGTTTCAGCAGCTTCAAGCCGGCCGGCGTGATCCGGCAGACCACCTGCCGCCGGTCGTCCTGTCCGCGCGACCTGGCGACCAGCCCCCGAGCCTCCAGCCGGTCAATCAGCCGGGTGATCCCGGGTGCGCGCTCGATCATCCGTTCTCCGATGGCCAGGGTAGGGAGCCCAGGCGAGCCCGCTCCGCGTAGGATCCGGAGCACGTTGTATTGCTGTGACGTAACTCCATATTTTTCAGCTACTTGATCGAGGTTGTACTTGACGACATCCGTGGTCCGGAGCAGGGCGAGCAGCGCCTCCTGGGCCTGGGACCGGAACGGCAGCCGCTGCTGGATTTCCTGCTGGATGGTCGGCGTCATGGACCTATATTAAGTTAAAACAGTTGACTAGTCAACCATATCAGCACCCGGCAGGTTCCCGGTCTCTCCGACCCCGGCCGGGTGGGCCGGCTCAGATCTGCCAGAAGAAGGGTACGGCGATGACGATGGTGAGGATCATCATGATCGTGAGCGGGAAGCCCAGCCGCACGTAGTCGCCGAAGCGATATCCGCCCGGGCCGTAGACCATCGTATTGGTCTGGTAGCCGATCGGGGTCAGGAAGGAGGCCGAGGCGGCCACGGCGACCGACAGGGCAAAGGCGCGGGGGTCGCTGCCGACCTGGTTGGCGGCGGCGAAGCCGATGGGGAACATGAGGGCCGCCGCGGCGTTGTTGGTCACCAGTTCGGTCAGCGCGACCGTGGCGAGCACGACACCCAGGAGGACGCCGGTCCCGCCGAAATGCCGGAATCCCTCCACGATCATGTGCGCCAGGTAGGCGGCGAGGCCGGATTCCTCGATGGCGGCACCCACCCCGAAACTCGCCGCGATGACGATGATGACGTCCAGGTCCACCGCGCTGCGGGCCTCGCCGGCGGTCAGCACGCCGGACATGACCAGCACGATGACCCCGATCAGCGCGGCCTGCAGGATCGGCAGGAGCCCCGCGCCGGCGACCCCGACGATGGCCACCGTTACCAGTCCCACGATCCAGGCCTTGCGGGTGACGCCGGGCGGGGTGCCGCCCAGCTGTGAGACCAGCAGGAAGTCGTTGCGATCGCGCCAGCGGTCGCGGAATCCCGGGTCGGTGATGAGCAGCAGGGTGTCGCCCACCCGGATCCGGACCTCGCCCAGCTTGGCATTCACCCGCTGGCCCGAACGGTGAATAGCGACGACCGCGGCCTGGTACCGGCTCCGGAACTCGACCTCCTTGATGGTCCGTCCCACCAGCGGTGATGCCGCACCGACCACGGCCTCGAAATAGGTGTGCTTGGTCGTGTCGAAGTGGGTCAGGTGTGCCTGCTCGGTGGACCGGAGCCCTCGCATGCCCTGCAGGTCGACGATCTGCGAGACCATCCCGACGAAACACAGCCGGTCGCCACCGCGCAGGATGGTGCCCGGCCCGACCGGCGCGACCAGCTCGCCGGCCCGTTCGATCTCGACAAGGAAGACGCCCTGCAGATTGCGCAGACCCGCCGCCTCCACCGTGCGGCCGTCGAACGGACCCTCATGCACCAGTTCCATGTTCACCGCGAATTCGCGCACATCCTCTCCCAGGTTCTCCCGGGCGGGGCGCCGGTTGGGGAGCATCCGGGGTGCGAGAAAGACGAGGAGAATGAATCCGACGATCGCGACCGGCAGGCCGATGGGAGAAATCTCGAACAGCCCCATGGGCTTGAGCCCTTCCTGCTCCAGCAGACCCGACACGACCAGGTTGGTCGACGTACCGATGGCGGTCACGACGCCGCCCAGGATGACGGCGAAGGACAACGGCATGAGGTAGCGTGAGGGAGACTCCTGATTGCGGTCGGCCCAGTCGGTGACCACCGGAATCAGCATGGCCACGATCGGGGTGTTGTTCAGGAAGGCGGACGCCCCGCAGCTTGGCAGAAGCAACCGGGTGAGCCCCCTGCGCTCCCGGCCTTTGCGGCCCAGGAGCCCGTGCACGATGGGCTGCATGAGGCCGGTCTTTTCCACCGCGCGCGCCAGGATGTAGAGTGCCGCCACGGTCATTGGAGCGGGGTTGCCGAAGCCGGCGAACGCCTGTCCGGGTGTGATCACGCCGGCGATCAGCAGCGCCACGGCCGCACCCATCATCGCCGAGGCGGGCGCGACGATGTCCCGGGCAAGCAGATAGATCGTGCCGATCGTGACCGCGAGGGTCAGCCAGGCTTCCCAGCTCATCAGAAGGTGTCCAGACACGTGGAGGAGACTGTGGCGCCGCTGCGGCAGCCCGCCGCGGCAAGCGTGGCCGGGCCGGCACATCCCGGCGGAAGCACCCGGGTGTTCCGGTCCGGTCCGCGGGACGGTGGGCGGTGCTCCGCGCCATCGGCACGCGCTTCAGCAAAGGGCGGGCCGGTCAGGTGGGAGCCGGCAGGCCGGCTAAAATTGCGACCAAACCGGTTGGAGCGCCACTGCCCGGACCAGACTTGCCAAACCGATGGTCTCGCGCCTTGTTTGACATGCTCGTGACGTCTCGTGGACAAATCTCGGACAGGAGACCCTCTCATGCGTGCCATACGGACGCTCGCCGGCCTGGCCGTGCTGACGGCCGCCCTCGCCACCGGCGTGGCTGGGCAGGCCGCGCCGGCCGGTGAGTACCCCGGACTCGAAACCGGTAAGATGTGGACCTTCGACGTACCCCCGCTCGGGTATTGGGCCGAGCGGTACGATTTCCGCCCATCGCAGAACTGGCTGGACCATGTCCGGCTCTCCTCGGTGCGTTTCGGAACCGGATGCTCGGCGTCGTTCGTCTCGCCCAACGGGCTGGTGATGACCAACCATCACTGCGCCCGGGCCTGCATCGAGTCGTCGACCAGGCCGGGCGAAGATCTGCTGGGAAACGGGTTCTATGCCGCGCGTCCGGAGGATGAACGAGCCTGCCAGGGACTCTTCCTCGACCAGCTGCTGGAGATCTCGGACGTCACCGACAGCGTGACCGCCGGCATCGCGGCCAACGCCGCGGCCGGGGCCGCCGCCGCCCGGCGACAGGAAAATATCCAGCGAATACAGCAGGCCTGTGAACGCATCGCCCCGTCCACCGCCTGTCAGGTCGTGTCGATGTATCGCGGGGGACAGTACAAGCTGTACCGGTTCCGCCGGTTCACGGACATCCGGCTGGTGTTCGCGGTGGAATCCCAGACTGCCTTTTTCGGCGGCGACCCCGACAACTTCACCTATCCCCGGCATGACCTCGATCTGAGCATCGTGCGGGCGTACGTCGACGGGCAGCCGGCCCACACGGATTACTTCAAGTGGAGCTCCAACGGCGCGAAGGAAGGCGATCTGGTCTTCGTCACCGGCAATCCGGGCTCGACCGGCCGGCTCAATACCGTCGCGCAGCTGGAGTACCTGCGGGACGTCCAGTACCCGGCGCAGCTGGGGCAGCTGGCCCGCATGATCGGCGTGTATCAGGAGCTCTCCGGACTCAATGAGGAGCGGGCCAAGGCGCTCCGCAACACCATTTTCAGCCTCCAGAACGCGCAGAAGGCGATCACCGGATACCAGTCCGGACTGACCGATCCCCGGCTCATGGCCCGGAAGCGGGCCTGGGAGACGGATTTCCGGGAGCGGGTGTTCCGGACCGCGGACCTGCGGCGGAAGTACGGCGATCCCTGGACGGCGATCAGCCGGATCCGGGCCGAACTCAAGTCGAAGGACGCGGCGCGGCGCTACCACAACTTCAACGCCTGGGGTACCCGGCTCCTTCCGATGGCCGGGGTGCTGGTCCGCTGGCCCGGCGAGATGGCCAAGCCGGATTCCGCCCGGCTGCCCGCCTTCCGCGACGCCAACCGCGCTTCGCTGGAGCGGATGCTCAACTCGACCACACCGATCGACGCGGACGCCGAGTGGCGCATGCTGGCCGCCTACCTGAGCGCCATGAAGGCCGATCTCCCGGCCAACGATCCGGTGCTGAACGCCGCGCTGGCCGGCCGGACGCCGGAAGAAGCGGCCAGGGCCATGGTGGTGGGCTCCACCATCAAGACGGCCGAAGCGCGCAAGGCGCTGATGGACGGTGGGGCGGAAGCCATGAATGCCTCGACCGATCCCTTCCTCCGGCTGGCCCGGGTGATCGATCCGCTGGAGCGCACCGTCTCGGCCAGGATTTCGGAGTTGCAGGACGAGGAGGCGAGCAACGACGAAAAGGTCGCCCGCCTGCTGCTGGCGGTATTCGGCAACTCGGTCGCGCCGGATGCCACCTTCAGCCTGCGGATCTCCGACGGCGAGGTGAAGCGGTATCCGATGAACGGAACCTACGCGCCCGCGTTCACCACCTTCTACGGGCTGTACGACCGGTCCCTTGGCTTCGGGGGCGAGGATCCCTGGAACCTGACCGACCGCTGGATGGAGCGGCGCAACGCGCTCGATCTCAGCACCCCGCTGGATGCCGTGTCGACCAACGACATCATCGGGGGCAATTCCGGCAGTCCGGTGATCAACCGGGACGCCGAGGTGGTGGGCCTCATCTTCGACGGCAACATCGAAATGCTGCCGAACCGGTTCCTGTTCAGTGAACGGGTGGCGCGCTCGGTGTGGGTGGATGCCCGTGCCATTGTTGAGGCGCTGCGCAAGGTGTATGACGCCGGTCCGCTGGCCGACGAGCTGCAGGGTACGACCGGCGGGATGTAGTCCGGCCGATCATGGAGGCAGGAGGAGCGTGGGACCCCCGCCGGACGGGGTTCCACGCTCCTTCCGTCTGCCGGTCATTATCTTTGTTCCAGTCCCTTCGTCCCTGCGAGGTCATTTCCCATGCGCCGACTGCTTGTGTCATTCCTGCTGGCCGCGGCCGTGGCCTGCGCCGTGAATCCGGTCACCGGCAGGCGGGAGCTGTCGCTGGTCTCCGAGTCGCAGGAAATCGAGATGGGCCGCCAGGGCGCGGCCGACGTGGTGCAGTCGATCGGCGCCTATCCGGACTCCGCGGCCCAGGCGCTGGTGACCCGGGTGGGAATGAAGCTGGCCGCGCTCTCCGAGCGGCCCGATCTGCCCTGGACGTTCACCGTGGTCGATGATCCGGCGATCAACGCCTTTGCGCTGCCGGGCGGGTTCATCTTCGTCACCCGCGGCATCATGACCCACTTCAATTCCGAGGGTGAGCTGGCGGCGGTGCTGGGACACGAGATCGGGCATGTGACCGCCCGGCACTCGGTGCGGCAGATCAGCCGGGCCCAGGTGGCGCAGCTGGGGCTCGGCATCGGGATGATTCTCTCGGAGGACATCGCGAAGTTCGGCGGGCTGGCCAGCCAGGGGCTGGGGCTGGTCTTTCTCAAGTTCAGCCGGGACGATGAGTCCCAGGCCGACCGGCTGGGTTTCAAGTATGCGCTGCAGGCAGGCTATGACGTCCGGGCCATGGCGGATGTATTTCAGATGCTCGAACGGGTGAGTGCCCAGGCCGGCAGCCAGGGGAAGCTGCCGGAGTGGCTCTCGACCCACCCCGATCCGGAGAACCGGTTCGCCCGCACCCGGCAGTGGCTGGATACCCTGCATACCGACCTCTCCCGGGCTACGCTCAATCACGACGGCTACCTGCAGACCGTGAACGGGATGGTCTACGGGGTGAATCCGCGGCAGGGGTTCTTCCGGGGCGAACTGTTCCTGCACCCTGACCTCAAGTTCCAGCTGCAATTCCCTCGGGGATGGAACACGCAGAACCAGGCGCAGGCCGTGCTGGGCGTGAGTCCGGGCCAGGATGCCATCGTCGAGCTGTCTCTGGCCGGGCAGGTCACCCCGGCGCAGGCCAGCACCCAGTTCCTCTCCCAGCAGGGCATTCGGGCGGGGCAGAGTTCCCAGAACCCCATCAACGGCAACCCCGCCGTGACGACCGCCTTCGAGGCGCAGTCCGATCAGACCGCGCTGCGGGGTCTGGTCGCATTCGTTTCCTACGACGGGTCCACCTACCGGATCCTGGGCTATACCGCGGCGGACCGGATCGCCACGTACAACAACGATTTCCTGGGCAGCGTGTCGAGCTTCCGGCGGCTCACCGACCAGTCGGCGTTGTCGGTAGTGCCCAACCGGATCGAAACGGTGCGGGTACCGCGGGCGATGACCCTGGAGCAGTTCTATGCCCGGTATCCCTCCACCGTGCCGGTGGAACAGATCGCGCTCATCAACGCGCTGCAGGCGGGAGACACGATTCCCTCGGGCAGACTGGTGAAGCGGGTGAGATAGGGCGGAACGGCGGAAGGACGGAAAGGCGGTAGGCAGGAAGGATGGGGCTTGGCGTCGGAGGCAACCTTCGTCTGCTGGTCACCGGCCTGGTGGTCCCGCCACTGGTCCGCCTGGTCCCGCTGGACCGTCTGGCAGACCGCCTGGGCCGACGGAGAAGGGTCTACGGCGACGCCTGGCATCCGCTGGTGGCGCACCGGGTGGATTCCCTGCTGGGCCGGTTGCCGCCTCCCTGGCGGCGGACCTGCCTCACCCGCTCGACGGTACTGTACCACCTGCTGGGCCGGCCCGGTGGCGGGGTGGAACTCTGTATCGGTGTCCGGCAGGAGGAGGGCGGGATGGCGGCCCATGCCTGGCTTGAACGGAACGGGGAACCGTATCTGGAAGCCGCGCCGGATGAGTGCCGGTCGTACGAAGTGATCGCGAGATTCTCGAAGGGCAGGTAAGGCTGTCCTCGGTCCTCAGTCCTCAGTCCTCAGTCGTCAGTCCTCAGTCCTCAGTCCTCAGTCCTCAACACCCAGTCCTGCCAGTATCTGTTTCGCTTTCCGGAAGATCCCGTCCCACATTCCGCGCGTGAGTTTCCCGGTATTGGTATTCTGCCGGCTCGGGTGAAAGGAACAGATGAGCATTCTGCGGTCGGGGAGCTCATGAGCCAGGCCGTGGCCGAAGCGGGGACGGTCGCGCGGAGCGAGGCGGTTCCACCAGCCGGCGGCCTTGAGGTAGTTCTCCCACGCCACTCTGCCCAGCACGATCGTCACTCGATGTCGCGTCAGTGTGGCCAGCTCGGCTTCGAGCCAGGGGCGGCAGTTGGCGAGCTCCCGGGCGGTGGGCTTGTTGGCCGGCGGGGCGCAGCGAGCCGCGGCCGAGATGTAGCAGTCCCGCAAGGTGAGCCCGTCATCCCGGGACCGGGAGTCTGCCTGGCTGGCGAAGCCGGCTCGATGCAGGGCCGAGTAGAGCCAGTTCCCGCTGGAGTCTCCGGTGAACATGCGGCCGGTGCGGTTGGCCCCGTGAGCGGCGGGGGCCAGGCCGACGATGATGAGCCTTGCCCGTGGGTCACCGAAGCCGGGGACGGGCTTCCCCCAGTAGGTCCAGTCCCGGAACTCCCGTTTCTTCTCCCGGGCCACTGTGCTGCACCAGGCGCGGAGCCTGGGGCAGCGGGTGCAGCGGGGGATGCGGGTTTCGACTTCGGCGACGGAGGAATCGGGCACGAGGGGATAGTACCCGTTGCTGGCGCGGAGGTCCAGAATAGGTGGAGATCTCCTTCTCACTGCCAACTCCCCGCTGTCACCGTATTCCAGTTCTCACCCACATTCTATCAACCGAAGCTACGCAAAGGTCGGATCACACTCGTGACACACCCCTGTTCCTGTCACCGGAACAGGGGTCGCGTCATAATCCGCTCCTATGCCCCGGCCGACCCTCATCCACCCGCCGCGTCTTCCGCTTGCCTGAAACCCATCAGGATGACCTGCCCCGGTTCCTACCCTCACCCCAACCCCTCTCCACTTCGTGGAGAGGGGCCGTAGCCGCGCGTCCGGCCGCCCCTCACACCACCCGCCGCGTCTTCCGTTGCATGAACCCCACCAGGATGGCCTGCCCCGGTTCCTACCCTCACCCCAGCCCCTCTCCAATTCGTGGAGAGGGGCCGTAGTCGCCCATCCGGCCACCCCTCACCCCGCCCGCCGCGTGTTCCGTTTCCTGAAACCCATCAGGATGGCCCGCCCCGGTTCCTACCTTCACCCCAACCCCTCTCCACTTCGTGGAGAGGGGCGTTCTGTCTGGCGCGGGTTTTTCTGCTCCTGATCGCGCTCGATCGGTCCATGCCCTGAAGAGGCCGGTGATAGTATGGGTCATGGACCGTCTCTACCGCCGGCCCCGCGCACTCAAGGTCGATCTTGCCAGGCAGCTCCGGGAGGCGGCTACCCCGGCTGAGCGTGCCGTCTGGGAGCTCGTGCGCAATCGACAGATGCTCGGCTTCAAGTTCCGCCGCCAGCACCCCATCGGCGGCTTCCTGGTGGACTTCTACTGCCACGAACTCCGGCTGGTCCTGGAAATTGACGGAGCGGTGCATGCAGAGCCGGGGCGCGCGGATCTGGATCGGGCCCGCTCGGAGTGGCTTGCCGCGAGAGGGTTCCGGATCCTCCGATTGGCGAACGGTGAGGTGAACCGGGCGAATCTCCTCACCATGCTTGGAAACCTACTGAATCAGACCCCCTCTCCACGCAGTGGAGAGGGGGGAGGGGGGTGAGGGTGAGGTGGAGAGGGGGCAGGGGGTGAGGGTCAGGTGCACCGGGGGCAGGGCCGTCGCTGTCCGTCCCGGCCCGTCCCGGCCCGTCCCGGTCGTCGCCGTCTGTCCCGGCCGTCCTGGCCGTCCCGGCCCGTCCCGGCCGCCCCTCACCCCACCCGCCGCGTCTTCCGCTTCATGAAGTCCATCAGGATGAACTGCCCCAGCGTCATCGTGTTCGTGAAATACGCCTTCCCGCGGCAGATCTGCTCCACCTTCTTCACGAACTCGACCAGGCTGCGGTCCCGCGCCAGCATGAACGTGTTGATCATGATGCCAGCCCGGCGGCAGTTGGCGACTTCCCGGAAGGTCTCCTTCAATATGAACGGATCGAGTCCCATCGAGTTCACGTAGACCCTCCCGGCCGGCATGGTGAGCGCCGAGGGCTTGCCGTCGGTGATCATGATGATCTGCTTCATGTCCTTCTTCTGTCCCGCCAGGATCCGCCGGGCCAGCTTGAGGCCCTCCGCGGTATTGGTGTGATAGGGGCCCACCTGGGCCCGGGCCAGCGCGGCGAGCGGGATTTCCTCCGCCGAGTCGTGGAAGAGAACCACCTTGAGGGTATCGCCGGGGTACTGGGTCCGGATGAGGTGGGTGAGGGCCAGGGCCACCTTCTTGGCCGGAGTGAAGCGATCCTCGCCGTAGAGGATCATCGAGTGGGAGCAGTCCAGCATGAGCACGGTGGCCGCGCTGGAGCGATACTCGCTCTGGCTCACCATGAGGTCGCCGTACTCCAGATTGATCGGCACGCCGAGCCCCTCGCGGGCGATCGCCCGGCTCAGAGTGGCCGGGACATCGAGGTTGAGCGTGTCGCCGAACTCGTACGGCTTGCTCTCGGCTTCGGTCTCGACGCTGGTGGCCAGGTGGCTGGTCTCGTGTGCGCCGATGCTGGACTTGCCGATCGACCCCAGCAGGTTGCGCAGCGTCTTGTAGCCCAGGAAATCGATGCCCTTCTCGGTCAGGTTGAACTCCACCTGCTGCGCGGCCGCGCGCGCCTCGCCGCCCGGTCCGGTCATCGGCTGATACCCCGCCGGCATCTGGGGCGACTGATCGACGTTCAGGTATCCTTCTTCCACCAGCCGCTGCACGACCCGGTCGATCAGCTCGGCCAGGTCCCGCTGGATCTGTTTGTCCCGCTCAGGATCCCCGGTGGACTCTCCCCGCAGCGCCTGAAGCATCTCCTGGGTCAGCTGCCCGGAGTCCTTGAGGGCCTGGATGATGGCCTGCTTGAGTGCGTCCAGCGAGCGGTCTTCACCGGGATCGTCCCCGAAGTAGGGGAACCCGCCACCGTTGAATCCCGACTGCAGCAGGAAATCGGCCAGCTGATCCAGCAGCGCCTGCAGGTTCACGGCATCGGCGAGGCCGGGAACGAATCGGGAGTAGGTGGTGAAACGCATGGGAGCCGGGATTGGGAAACGGGAAACAGGAAACGGGGGTCAGGGATCAGGGGTTGGGAGTCGGGATCAGGCCGGGAGCGTGGGAACGCGGGCCGGCGCTGATTCGCAGCTTGACTGATAGTACCCCGCCGGGCGACCAACGGTCAACGAAGCCGGGTACAGACGCCGGCCCCGCCCGCCGGTCCCTGCTGCCTGCCCCTGGTTCCTGTTTCCTGATCCCCGACCCCTGTTACCTTCTGCACGTGCCTCCCGCCGCTCCTGCCCGCTTCGGCGCTCTCCAGCACCGCAACTTCCGGCTGTTCATCATCGGCCAGGCCATCTCGCTTTCCGGCACCTGGATCCAGAACGTGGCCCAGGGGTGGCTGGTGCTGCAGCTCTCCAATTCCGCGTTTCTGGTCGGACTGGTGAGCACGCTGGGGTCGCTGCCGGTGCTGCTGTTCACCCTCTACGGCGGCGTGGTGGCGGACCGGGTGAACCGGCACCGGTTCATCACCATCCTCCAGGCGCTCATGCTGCTGGACGCGCTGGCCCTGGCGTTTCTCACCCAGTTCGGGGTGATCACCGTGGCCTGGGTGGGCGCCCTGGCGGTGGTGCTGGGCGTGCTGATGGCCTTCGAGGTGCCGGCCCGGCAGGCGTTCGTGATCGAACTGGTGGGCCGGGACGATCTGATGAATGCCATCGCGCTCAATTCGTCGATCTTCAACGTGAGCCGGATGGTGGGGCCGGCCATCGCCGGCGTGCTCATCGGCGCCGCCGGGATCGCGGTGTGCTTCTTCGTCAACTCGGCGAGCTATGTGGCGGTGGTGATCGGGCTGCTGCTGATCCGGCTGCCGAAGGCGGATGAGCGGCGGGCAGCCCGGGCACCGCGGGCGTTCTGGGAAGGCTTCTCGCACGTACTGTCGGATCCCTGGTCCCGGGCCCTGGTGGTCCTGACCGCCACCTTCAGCATTTTCGGGTTCGCCTTCATGCCGATGCTCCCGGTGTTTGCCCGGGAGGTGCTCAAGGTCCAGGCCGCGGGATATGGCGGGCTGGTGTCGGCGGTCGGCGTGGGGGCAACCGCCGCGGCACTGTTCCTGGCGGCGTTCGGCCACCGGGTGCCGCGCCGCCGAACGGTACTGGGCGGCGGGCTGCTGCTCGGCGCGGGGCTGGTGGCGAGTGCCTTCACCCGCTCCTACCTGGTCGCCATGGCGATCTTCACGGTGGTCGGCGCGGCCATGGTGCTCAACAACGTGCTGACCAATACCCTGCTGCAGACCTACGCCCCGGATCATCTGCGCGGCCGCATCATGGGGGTCTATTCCTTCCTGATCCTCGGCATGATGCCGTTCGGGTCGCTGCAGGCCGGGTTCGTCGCCGAACACCTGGGCGTGCAGGTCGCCATCGGTGCCGGCGGAGGGATCTGCCTGCTGGTGCTGGCCTGGGTCACCTGGCGGCTGGCCTTGACCCGGCGCCGCACGGCGCGGAGTATTGCCGAAGCGGCGGTCGCGGTGCCTACCCCGGGGCCTCCGGCACCGGCGCCGCCGGATACGGGTCCGGGCCCGACCTCACTCGATTGAGCTGAATCATGCTGATCACAGTCTCGCGCCAATACGGCGCCGGTGGCTCCCTGGTGGCCCGGACGGTGGCCGATGCCCTGGGCTGGACCGTCGTGGACAACGAACTGATCGACCAGGTGGCCCGGCGCGCGGGACTCTCGCCCGACGAAGTGGCCGACCGGGAGGAGCGGGTGCCGTCGTTCGTGGAACGCCTGGCCCGCACCCTGGTGGCGCAGCCGGTCGAGGTCATGGTCCCGGCCACCCCGCTCACCGAACTGGATGAGGCCGGGCTGGTGCGTCTGACGGAAGTGGTGGTGTCCGAGATCGCGGCCCAGGGCCGGGTCGTGCTGGTGGGACGCGCGGCCGTGGCGGTCCTGGCGCGCGTGCCCGAAGCCATGCACGTGAAGCTGGTGGCCCCCGTTCCCGCCCGGGTGCAGGTGGTGATGAACCGGATGACCCTGGACCGGAAGGAAGCGGAGAAGGCGGTGCACGACGTGGACGCGCGCCGGCTGCGCTACCACCAGGAGTACTACGGCCGGGACTGGGAAGACCCGGCCGGCTATCACATGGTGCTCAATACCGCGGCGCTGGGGTTCGACGGGGCGGCGGAGTTGATCGTGAAAAGAGCCGAACGACTGGGATGGAAGGATTGAGGGATTGAGGGATTGAGGGATTGAATGCCAGGAAAGTAGCTCCGGCCCGGCATTCAATCCCTCAATCCCTCATTCCTCAGAAGCCCTTTCCGAACGGCGGCTCTCTCCGCTCGGGCCGGGCCCGGGTATAGCCGACGTCCTCGGCCCGGCTGATGCGCTTCTGGGCGGTGAGGGCCTCGAGGATGAGCTCGCACCCCGCGACGGTGACGCCGGGGTGGTTGTCGTCGGCCCAGCCGTTGCGCTGGACGACATCGAGCAGACCCGGTACGACCGCGAACCCCTTGAGGCAGGTCTCGGCCCGCTCGTCGGCGGCGACCTTGAGCGCCCCGCCCTCGTCGAACCAGGTGACGATGTCGTCCATCATCTCGTGCGGCAGGCTTTCGTCGACGACCCGTCCCGCCGCCCGCCGGATGAGTTCCTTGGCGATGGTCTCCCCACCCTGCAGCTCCCCTTCGTATTCCAGCTCGAGCTTGCCGGTGATCGAGGGGATCGCGGCGTAGACATCGTCCACCCGGGGCACGACGGCGTCTTCTCCCACCACGATGGCCCGCCGCTCGGCACCGGACACGGCGTTCTCGAGCACACTGATCGGCAGCCGCTGGCTAACCCCGGAGCGCCGGTCGATTCGCTTGTCGTCCCGGGCCTCGAACGCCACCCGCTCGATCAGCTCGGCGATGAACGACGGGATGATCCGGGGCCGGGTCCCGCTGCCGGCCGGCCGGTCGACCCAGGCCTCCTGCCGGGTGATGGCCATGCCCAGCTCGACCTCGCGGGGATAGTGGGTCATGATCTCCGACCCGATCCGGTCCTTGAGCGGCGTGATGATCTTGCCCCGCGCGGTGTAATCCTCCGGGTTGGCGGTGAAAGCCATCAGCACGTCGAGCCGGAGGCGGACCGGGTAGCCTTTGATCTGGACGTCACCTTCCTGCATGATGTTGAACAGGCCCACCTGGATCTTGCCGCTCAGGTCGGGCAGCTCGTTGATGGCGAAGACACCGCGGTTGGCCCGCGGCAGCAGCCCGAAGTGCATGGTGAGCTCGTCGGACAGCAGGTGGCCGCCGCGCGCGGCCTTGATCGGATCGACGTCGCCCAGGATGTCGGCGATGGTGACGTCGGGCGTCGCGAGCTTCTCAACGTAGCGGTCCTCCCGGCCGAGCCACGCCACCGGCGTCGCATCGCCGCATTCGTCGATCATGTCCCGCGCGAATTTCGAAATCGGGGAGAACGGGTCGTCGTTCACCTCGCTGCCCGCGACGATGGGAATGTGCTCGTCGAGAAAGCCCACCAGCTGGCGCAGGATCCGGCTCTTGGCCTGTCCGCGGAGGCCCAGCAGGATGAAGTGATGCCGCGACAGCAGGGCGTTGACCAGCTGCGGCAGGATCGACTCCTCATAGCCTACGATGCCGGGGAACAGATCCTCCCCCGCTTCCAGCATGCGCATGATATTGGCGCGAACTTCGTCCCTGACGCTGCGCCCCCGGAGCGGCGGCTCGGCCCAGGGACTGCGCTTCAGTTCGCCAAGGGTGCGGGGAAGTGTCATGATCGGCCGGTTCCTCTCGCTGGATGAGCGGCCCGTCCACTCCGGGCCACTCCGTAGTGTAACCCTGTCCGGAAGCGGGGTCGGTATCTCGCTCCGGGGCAAGGACTTATACGCCGTCTGCCCGGGAGTGTTCCCCCCTCCATCCGGTCCCAGCCGGTTCCATGGGAGAACCGGATGCCGGTCCGGCACGTTCTCCGCCCGAGTGTGAGGCAGATCACCAAACGGCGGCGCGGCCCTCATGCCGCTTGACAAATCAAATCCACGCAATAGCTTGCCGCGCGCTTGCAGCCGACGACAGTGACGGCGTAGCAACGAGCATTCGACTTGTCCCGTACCCCACAGAGGAGTGTCCCATGAAGAAGGTACTATTGAGCCTGGCCCTGGTCGTGGTGGCCGTTGCCGCCTGCGAAAAGAAGGCGGAGAATCAGCCGGCCGCTGACTCCTCGGCGATGATGCAGCAGGATTCATCGGCGATGATGATGCAGCACGACTCGATGCAGATGGGCGACAGCGGCATGATGCAGGACAGCATGATGCCCCGGGATACCGCCAAGCAGATGTAAGCTGCTGGCTGCACTGTCGCTGCGCGAGAAGCCCCGGTCCGGCAGGACCGGGGCTTCTTGTTGTCACTCCCCGAGCAGCCGGCCGGCTCGCTCGAGACCCTCCCGATGATCGACCACCGGCCGCCAATCCAGTTGCTCCACTGCCCGGGCCGAGGTGTAGGGATTGCCGCCGCGCCAGAATCCCACCGCCGAGCGCAGCGAGCCGGGATACCGCCGCCGCAGCATTCTGCCGGCGAGCGAGTCGACCACGCGGGCCAGGGCGAAGGCGGCCGGCTCGGGGACCGGGACGACCCGGATCTTCCGGCCAATCCCGCGACCGAGGGCCTCCACGAACAACCGCGCGGTGACTTCGCCGTCGTTGGTCAGGTTGTAGGACCGCCCGCGGGCAGCCGGCCGGTCGAGCGCGGCCACGATCCCCACCGCGACGTTGCGCGCGTGGACCAGCGTGAGGGGGCGGGTGCCGTGGCCCACCACGGGGGCCCAGCCGTGGCGCAGGGCGCGCGCGACGCGGGGCAGGAACAGGCGGTCGCCTTCGCCATAGATGACGCAGGGCCTGAACGCCGTGGCGTCCAGTCCACGGGCGGCCTCCTCCCAGACGGCCTCTTCGGCGAGACGCTTGGATCGTGCGTAGAAGTTGTTTTCCGGGAGTTCCCCGAAGGCCGCATCTTCGGTTATGGGGAGCGGCCGGCCCTTCTGCCGGCCGTACACCGCAACCGACGACACGTGCAGCAGCGGCACGCCCAGTTCACGCGCCCGGGCGGCGGCAAGCCGGGTGCCTTCGACGTTGACCTGCCGGTAGCGATCCCAGCCGCCGCGGGTGGAGATCACGGCGGCGCTGTGGATGATGGCCTCGCAGTCCTCGACCCGGGCCCAGGTATCGGGCGCCTCGACGGTACCGATGAGCGTGCCGGCGCCGTGACGCCTGAGCATCTCCGCCGCCGTCTCGGTCCGCGCCAGAGCGCGGACGCTGCGGTTCCTGCTGCGGAGTTCATCGAGAATGTGCAGGCCAAGGAGGCCGGTGCCGCCGGTCAGGAAGATCATGCTTCCAGGACGGCGTCCGAGAACGGGAGGGCGACGACCCAGGCCAGCTGCCCGCCGGCGGTGACCGTCTCTCCGTCGTGGATCTCCCGGCGGATGGGCGCGAGGCCGATCCGCCGCCGGGCCAGAAGCAGCGTGGAGCGGATGCTGCCGACCTCCCGGCCATCGCAGATGACCGAACGGTCGGAGAGCGGCAGGGGGTCGTCCCACACCAGGCCGCGCAGCCCGCGGTTGGTGTGTCCCCGGAAGTGCAGCCGGGCCACGGTCTCCTGGCCGGTATAGCAGCCCTTGGTGTAGGAGACGCCGCCGATCTCGTCGTAGCGGACTTCCTGCGGCAGGGTCTTGGTGTCGATTTCCGCGCCGAGGGCCGGCCATCCCGCCAGGATGCGGGCGGCCTCGAGATCGCCGGTCTCGCCCGGAATGGCACCCGCGGCCTCCAGGCTCCGGCTCACCAGTTCGAGCGCCGGACCGGTCCCGGTCAGCAGAACCTGAAACGGGGCCGCCGGCTGGGGCCGCGCAACCGCGACACTGCCGGCGTCGGTGATGATTTCCGCGACCCGGCCGGCTCCTTCCGGCAGCGGACGCAGGTTGCTCTCCTCCAGCACCTCCACGGCCTGCTCTCCGATCATCCAGGCCGCCTGAATCTCGCCGGTGAGGTCGGCCGCCCGCGCCAGGCGCGGGGGAAGACTCCGGCTGAAGATCTCGGCGGTGGCCTCCCGGCCCTGCGCCGGCACGAGCAGGGTGAACCCGGTGTGGCGCCGCAGCGCCCAGAGGTCCACGACGATCATTCCCTTGGGCGTGAGCAGCGCGCCGTAAACCAGGCTTCCAGCGCCGGGGCCGACCAGGTCGTTGGTGAGCAGTCCCTGGAGACAATCGACCACGCCGGTACCCTGGACGTCGAAGGCCGCCACCGGCCCCCGGGCGATGACCGCCCCCTGCCGGATGCGGTGCAGATGCAGATCGTCGATGGAGAGATCGAGCTCAACCATGGGACACGAGTTCTTCCGGCCGGTGATCGGTGAAGTCACGCCAGACAACCGGCGCCCGGGTCAGCGTCTCGGCCGGGTAGGACGTCGCAAGCATCACACACGCGGCGCCGGCGCTTCGGGCCGCGTCGTATCCCGGAAGCGAGTCTTCGAACGCGACGGCCTCGCTGCCCGGCACGCCCAGCAACTCCAGCCCGCGCCGATACCCGGCCGGGTCGGGTTTTCCTGCGGTGACGTCCTCCGCGCCGACCACGTGCTCGAAGGCGGAGTCCAGGCCGGCCCGGGAGAGTCCGAACTCGACTTCCCGCCGGAGCGCACCCGAAACCACCGCCATCCGGTATCCGTCGCGGGCCGCCGCGCGGATGAATCGATCGACCCCCGGGACCAGCGCCAGATCCTGGTCGATCTCCTTCCGCCAGAGCTGGTGCTTCCGCTCGATCAGCGCGGCGAGACCCTGATCGTCGACCCGCATCCGGGTGCCGGCCAGGGCGCGACGAAAACACTCCCGGTCGTCCAGGCCAAGGTAGTCCCGGTAGTAGGTCGTTCTGTCGAACGGAACGTGCAGCTCCGCGAGCGCCCCGATGAGGGCACGGCAGTGCTGCGGTTCGTCATCCACGATGACGCCGTTGAAATCAAACAGAAAGGCCAGGGGCATGGAAGAAGGGTAAGCGGGGTGGTGGGCTGGAGGTAGGCGGGCGGGGATCAGACGGTCAGACGGTCAGACGGTCAGACGGTCGGACGGTCAGACGGTCAGACGGCTGGACGCCATCTCCTGATGCCCGATCCCCGATCCCCGATCTCCGGCTCCGAGATACGCCTGATCCAGCAGCTCCACCGGGTGTACCACCGGAATGTCGATGCCCGCCGCCCGGAGTCCCGCGCCGATCTGCATCAGGCAGCCGGGATTCCCGGTCGCGATTACGTCGGGGCGGGGTACGGCCTCGGCGATGACCCGGATCTTCGCCTCGAGCACGGCACGGGACATCGCCGGCTGGACCGCCGAGTAGATACCGGCGCTGCCGCAGCACTGGTCATGACCGGGCAGCAGAGTCAGGGTCATCCCGGGAATCGCGCCGAGGAGCGCCAGCACCTGATGGTGCACGCCCTGGGCGTGCTGCAGGTGGCAGGGCGCGTCGTAGGCGACATGCAGAGGAAGCGGGCCGGCAGTCCGCGGGCCGGCGTCGGCCAGCAGTTCGGCGACGTCACGCACGCCGGCGGAAAACGCCCGGGCCTCGTCCGTTCCGAGCAGGGCGCCGTACTGTTTGAGCAACGCGCCGCAGCCGGCGCTGTCGACCACGACGAAATCGGCCGCACCGGCGAGCCCGTGGATGTTCTGCCGCGCCAGCGCCCGGGCGTCTTCCAGCATCCCGGCGTGGGCGTGCAGGGCGCCGCAACAGACCTGGGTCCTGACGTCCACGACCCGATAGCCGTTGGCCTCCAGCGTACGGCGGGTCGCGCCGTGCACCTGGCCGAAGAGCCCGTCCATGACGCAGCCGGAGAAGAGCGCGACGGCAGGACCGCCGGCAGGACCGCCGGACCGACGGACCGGCGGACCGGCCGGCCGGCGGACGGTGGGCCTCGTCGCCGCGATCATGCCCAGCCCGAAGCCCACTCGGGATCCGCCGGCCAGCCGCGCGGGGAGTCCGGTTTCGCGCAGCGCCCGCACCGCGGCGAGGAGCGGGCGCCAGACGGCCTTGCGGCGGAAGACGCCCAGGATGAACCGGGCCATGCCGGGGAGGCCGGCTTCCCGCGCGAGGATCTCGCGGGCGGCTTCGAGCCCGGCACCGTAGCCGACCCCGGACGGGCACACGGGCTCGCAGCCGCGGCAGCCCAGACAGGCATCGAGATGCTCGCGCAGGGCCGGGTCGTCCGGTGCCAGTTCGCCCTGCTCGAGGGCTCGCATCAGCACGATGCGGCCCCGGGGACTGTCGGCTTCATCCCCGGTGGCGAGATAGGTGGGGCAGGCCTGGAGGCAGAAACCGCAGTGGACGCAGGGATCCAGCGCGTGGAATCCGCCGCTCATGTTCTGGATCCCTCGAGCGCGATCGACAACTGCCCACCGGGGTCGAACTCCTCGCGCAACCGGGTCACGATGAGTCCCACGCCTTCGCGATAGGCCCCGAAGTGCCCGACCTCGAGCCGGATCGGCCAGGGTGCGCGCTCCAGGGTGAGCGGGATCTCCCGCGCGGCAGCCAGGTGCCGGAGGTTCCGCAGCCGGTCGGGAGCGGCCTCACCGGTCCAGCGGATCGTGCCTTCACCCGCACCGGCGGAGAGCAGCCCTTCGTCGAGATCATTCGCGACCAGGTCGAGCGTGTCGTCCAGGCTCGGCGGCAGCGCGCTGAGCCGGATGGTGACCGGTCCGCCGAGGGCGGCGCGGGCGGCCAGGGTCCAGAAGGCGTGGGTGCGGTCGGCCGGCAGCGGCGTCCAGGTGATGCCTCCGCGGACCGGCAGCCGCTGAACCTCCGATCGCACGCTGGCTTCTCCACCGAGGAACCTCGCCGCCAGCACCCAGTCGGCCTCGGCCGCGAGGGCGGGGGAGAACAGCTCGAGGGCGGCCGGCGCCAGCTGCTGCTCCAGCAGTTCCCGGCCGATCGAGAGCAGGGCGTCCCGGTCGCCCCGGGCGGTCATGGTGGCGTCGGCCCGGGGCAGGGTGCGAAGCCGGAGGTGGAGCTCGGTCACGATGCCGAATCCGCCGAAGCCTCCGACCATGAGCTTGGTCAGATCGTAGCCGGCGACGTTCTTCACCACCCGGGCACCGACCAGGATGACGCGGCCGTCGCCGCACACGACCGCGCATCCCATGATGTGATCACGGACGGGCCCGAATCCCTGCCGCAGCGGGCCCGCCGTGGCGGTCGCGGCGATCGAGCCCAGGGTGCGATCCGGACGGCCCGGGGGATCGACGGCGAACCACATGCCGTGGTCGCCCAGCTGCCGGCGAAGACTCTCCAGCGTGATGCCGGCCTGCACCGAGGCGATGAGATCCGCCGGGCTCACCTGAATGACCCGGTGCATGCCGCTCAGTGACAGGGTCAGATCGGCCGGGGCATCCGGCTGCAGCCAGGTGCCGCCCCCCTCGATCCGGATCCGCCATCCCTCGGCGTGGGCCAGGCCGCAGACCTGTGCCACCGTGTCGGTGCCGTCGGGCACGACCCTGGGCAGGCCGTGCGGGTCCCGTTCGACCATCCCGTCTCCCAGGACCTGTTTCAGCCGGGTGAATACCAGTTCGCTCATGGGCTAGCCGTCCCGGATACTGGTGAACCGGCCCGGTGCCATTCGCGGCAGACCCGGACCGGGATCACCTTGCCTGGATTGGCCCGTTCATCCGGGTCGAAGACCCGCCGGACCTCGCACATGGCGTGAAGCGTCGCCGCATCGAACATCCGCTCCATGTAGTCCACCTTGTCCGATCCGACGCCGTGTTCTCCCGTGATCGATCCGCCCGCATCGAGGCAGGCGCTCATGATCTCCGCGCTGGCCTGCCGGACGCGTTCCGCCATCGCCGGGTTCCGCCGGTCGAAGCTGATGTTCGGGTGCAGGTTGCCGTCCCCGGCATGGAAGACATTGCTGATGGTCAGATCGTGATGGCGACGGATGGCTTCGATCCGGTCGAGGATGTCGGGGAGCGACGACCGCGGAACCACGGCGTCCTGGACCGCCAGGTCCGGCGCGATTCTGCCCATGGCGCCGAAGGCCTTTTTCCGGCCCTGCCACAGCCGGGCCCGGTCGGCCGGGGCTTCGGCGATCTGGACCGACCGGGCACCGTGGCCGCGGAGCAGCGCTTCGACGCCGGCGGCCTCATCCTCGACCGCGTCCGTGTGGCCGTCCAGTTCGACCAGCAGCACGGCCGCGGCATCCGTGGGATAGCCGGCGGCGTAGATCGAGGCCTCGACCGCGCGGACACAGCTCTGGTCCATCATCTCCAGCGCGGCCGGGACCACGCCCGAGGCGATGATTCCGGATACGGCCTCGCTCGCGGCGCGCACGGTGAGAAAGTCGGCCAGCATGGTCCGGATCTTCTGGGGCAGGGGGACCAGGCGTACGGTGATCTGCAGCGCCACGCCGAACATTCCTTCGCATCCGACGAACAGTCCGGCGAGATCCGGGCCCCAGCCGTCACCCTGGGGAGAGCCGAGGGTGCAGAGGGTACCGTCGGACAGCAGCGCCCGGATCTGGACCACGTGGTTGGTGGTGACGCCGTACTTCAGGCAGTGGGGGCCGCCGGCATTCTCCGCCACGTTCCCGCCCAGGGTGCAGGCGCTCTGGCTGGAGGGATCCGGCGCGTACTGCAACCCGGATTTCGCGGCCGCTTCCGAGAGCCGGCTGTTGATGACGCCCGGCTCCACCACGGCGCGGCGGCTCGAGGGATCGATCGACAGGATGCGATTGAGCCGGGTCAGGGTCACGATGACGGCGTCCGGATCCGCCAGCGCCCCGCCCGAGAGGCCGGTCCCCGCCCCGCGTGCGACGAACGGAACTCCCGCGGCGTGGAGCCGGCGGACCACCGCCACCGTCTGCGCCGCGTCGGCCGGCAGGACGACGAGCCGGGGCGTGGATTCGTGGGTCGGGAGCCCGTCCGAGCGGTAGGTGGCGAGCTCGGCGGGACGCGAGCGCACCCACCGGGCCCCGACGATGGCCGCCAGCGAATCCGCCAGCGCT
Source organism: Gemmatimonadales bacterium (assembly GCA_050183505.1). Classification (GTDB taxonomy): domain Bacteria; phylum Gemmatimonadota; class Gemmatimonadetes; order Gemmatimonadales; family GWC2-71-9; genus JBFXBG01. Next base: position 36,681 of record JBFXBG010000001.1, read on the forward strand.
TCAGCCATCGTCCTCTTCCAGCCGGGCGTGGCGACCGCCCTTGCCGTTGCCCCGTGCATGCACGTGCAGCTGGAGCCGCTCCTCCAGGTCCGCGATCAGGACGGGAAGGACCCGGATCAGGGTACGGACCCGTTCCCGGGTCGAACGCAGGGAGAGCAGGCCCAGCTTGGCGTCGAGGTCGAGCTGCAGTGCCGCGGACACCTGGAACGAGAGGCTCCGGGCATCATCCGGGAAATCGATCTCGGGTGGAGGAGAGTCGTTGAGGGAGTGGAGAGCTTCGAGATAGCCGGTGCAGAGACGGCGCAGCTCGGCCTGGGCCTCGTCTGGGAGACCGCGCTCGTCGTCGTCGTGGATTTCTCCGATCCGGCCCACCAGGTAGGGCACATCTTCGTCCAGGTACTCCTCGAGGATGAAGCGGCTCTCACCCGTGACCACGATGTTGGAGCGTCCGTCGGCCAGCGTCTGGCTGGCCCGGATGTGGGCCACGCACCCGATGGCGCCGGGGGGCGGGCGGTCTTCCTGCCCGTCCACGACCGGAACGATGCCGAACCGCTCGTCTCCGGCCAGACAATCTGCCAGCATGGTGCGGTAGCGCGGCTCGAAGACGTGCAGCGGCATCGGGGCGCCGGGGAACAGCACCACCTTGAGGGGAAACAGCGGCAGACGGCGGGGCATGGGGGGAAGATAGTCGAGAGGTCGAGAGGTCGAGAAGTCGAGAAGTCGATGGCCCCTCGACTCCTTGACCTCTCGACCCCTCGACCCCTCAACCCCTCGACCTCTCGACTCCTCGACCTCTCGACGTCTGCCCCTACGCCGCCACCCAGAATCCTCGCAGGCCTTTCACATCGGGCGATTCACGCAGCTTCTCGAAGGCGCGTTCCCGGATCTGACGGATCCGCTCGCGGGTCACGCCGAGGAGCTCGCCGATCTTCTCCAGGGTGAGGGCCTCGGAGCCTTCGTCAAGACCATAGTAGAGGTAGAGGATCTTGCGTTCCCGCGGGGTGAGATACCGTTCGAAGATCCGATCGATGAACTCGCGCATGAGCCGGGCGTCGGTGCGCTCCTCGATCTCGCCGCTGCCGAGTCCGGCGAACCGCTCGCCCAGCGTGGTGGAGCCCTTCTCCCCCCGTTCGATCGGCGCATCGAGCGAGAGCTCGGTGGCGGTCATGCGCCGGGCGGCCCGGATGTTCTCCACCGTGTCGTTGAGCGCGGTGGCGATCTCCTTGTCGGTCGGTTCGCGTCCCAGCTCCTGAGACAGGAAAGTCTCGGTGCGGGACATCTTGATGAGGGCGGAATTCTGATTCAACGGGATGCGGACGCTGCGGGTCTGCTCGGCCAGGGCCTTGAGAACTGCCTGGCGGACCCACCATACGGCATAGGAGATGAACTTCACGCCGTGCGCCGGATCGAATTTCTTGACCGCCTTGAGCAGCCCTTCATTGCCGATGGCGACCAACTCGCCCAGATCGAGCCCGTGCCCCTGGTACTTCTTCACATAGGAGATCACGAACCGGAGATTGGCCGTCACCAGGCGTTCCGCCGCGGCGGTGTCCCCGCGCATGGCGCGCTTGGCGAGCCGGACCTCTTCGGCCTGGTCGGTGATCATGGGGAGACGCTGGATGTCCTGGAGATACTGGTCGAAGGCACTGGTGGGCGCGGGACGCGACAAGGGCCGAGCCTTGGTTCTGCTCATTTGAGCCATAACCAACCCCGAAAATGTTGGTGCAGATGTTCTGGCGAGAGACGCCGAGCGAGGGATAAAACGGCGCGCCAATATAGGGAACTTCGGAGGGGCGGTCAAGAAAAATCAGTTGTCCACATCACAAATCCTTTCTGCCCATCAGGTTTGATGGTTTCTCCACCATGGGGCATCTCATGGGGATAACTTCGGCCGGCATGGTCTCCGTAAGCTGATACCGCAGAATGGTTTATGGGAATGTTTACGGCGTGGATGCTTCCCGGTGGATATGTGGGACTACATCTCACGCATCAGGGTCGCAACAACTTCGGGATCGACGCCGACGGTCCAGGCGCCGCTCCGCCGGTGCATGCGTCCGGGGGCTTCCGGCAGGGAAAAACGGATGGCACCGGCCCGGTTTTTCTTGTCGTGCCGGATGGCTTCGGTGGCGGCCCCGCGATCCAGGCCGGCGGGCGGGTGCACCGGCAGGCCCAGCGAAATGAGGATGTTCTCCACTCGCTCCGCCACGCCTGGGTCGGCCAGCCTCAGCTTCGCGGCGAGCCGGCATTCGGCGACCAGACCGATCGCCACGGCTTCGCCATGGGACAGGCTGAACCCGCTGGCGGATTCCAGTCCATGAGCGACGGTGTGGCCCGCGTTGAGGATGGCGCGCTCGCCGCTTTCCAGTTCGTCCCGCTGAACGACCGCGGCCTTGAGCTCGATGCTGCGCCGCACCAGGTGGAGCACGGCCGCGGGGGAGCGGGCCAGGATCGCACCGGCATTGGCCTCGATCCACGCCAGGTACTCCGCGTCCTGGGTCAGGCCGTGCTTGACGGTCTCGGCGAGACCGGCCCGGTACTGCGCCTCGGGCAGAGTCTCCAGCGCATGCGGATCGGTGATGACCGCCGCGGGAGGATGAAACGCCCCGACCAGGTTCTTGCCCCGGGGTGTGTCGACGCCGACCTTGCCGCCGACCGACGCGTCCACCATGGCCAGCAGGGAAGTCGGGATCTGCACGAACGGCACGCCCCGCATGTAGGTCGCCGCCACGAACCCGGCCAGATCTCCGATCATGCCTCCACCCAGCGCGATGATCGCGGTTTCCCGACCGAAGCCGAGCTCCAGGAGGCGGTCGGTCAGATCCCCCCAGGTCTTGCGCGTCTTGAAGGCTTCCCCGGCAGGCGTGACGAGACGTTCCCGCCAAGCCATGGGGCCGCGGAGCCAGGTGCTCGAGGCGAGATCGACATTCTGATCGGTGATGAGGGCGAAGTCCCGGCCAGGCAGCACCGCCTCCAGCCGGGTCCGCAGGGTGTCGAGCCCGCCCGGGGAGAGGTCAATCTGGTAGGTCCCGATCCGGTGAACGACCGGAATGCCCTGCCCGCTCACCAGGTCACATCCCCGGAGCCGTCCCGGTGGTTGGCCAGTCGCGCCAGGGCGAAGAGGAGATCGGACAGCCGGTTGAGATAGACCAGGAACAGCTCGGGGACCGGTGCCTCGCGCGCAAGGCGGACCACACTGCGCTCGGCGCGGCGGCAGACGGTTCGGGCGAGGTGCAGGGCGGTGGCCCGCGGCGTGCCGGCCGGCAGGACGAAGGCCCGCAGTGGAGGAAGCTCGCGGTCCATCTCATCGATGGCCCGTTCGAACTCCTCGATCCGCGCCGGAGAGAGTTCGGCTTTCTCCAGCGCCTTCCGCACCTTCTCCGGGTCCGGCGTGGCGAGATGCCCGCCGATGGAGAAGAGATCCCGCTGAATGGACTGCAGCAGCGGATCGAACGTGTCCTCCGGCGCGGTGGCCCGGACCACGCCGATCGCGGAGTTCAACTCGTCGACGTCTCCGTAGGCGGCGACCCGGGGGTGGTCCTTCGGCACGCGCCCGCCGCCGAAGAGGCCGGTTTCGCCGGAGTCACCGGTTCTGGTGTAGATCTTCATGGTGAGGAAAGTAACTACGAGACGGCCGGGACGGCCGGGACGGCCAGGGACGGCCTTTTTCACCACGGAGTCACTGAGAACACGGAGGGATCACGGAGCGATGCCCATGGGTGAGGTCCTGGGCGTGGAAGGCGCACAAGCCCGAAGGCGGCACGCCGTTCAACCGTTGAGGCTCTGTGTACGCTTGGCTCCGGGGTGGAAACACTCACGGCCCGCCTGCCCGCCCTACCCCACGCACGCCCCCTGCGCCTCGGCCGCGGCGACGATCACATTTCCCGACGGATCGATTGCGCCCCACAGGACGTTGCCATCGGGGTCGGTCTGCTCCATCCAGAGATAGTCGCGGCTGTAGGCGAAGCCGCTGACGGCCTGCAGCCGGCGCCAGTACAGCGCCCGCCAGCCCGACCGCGGCTGAACCCGGTCCCGGGTCAGGTCGAGGAGGGTCGGCACGAAGACCACCTGCTGCCAGCTGCCGGTGCTGTCCCACACCATGACCGTGGCGGCCAGGACCGGTTCCTTCCGCGCCGTGATCCGCCGGGCCCGAAGGGCGACCGCATAGCGCAGGCGACCGCCCTGAACCCGGAACGGCACCACATCCACCGAGCCGATGTCGAAGAGGGTATTGACGAAGAGCCGCTCGTGCAGCGGCCGGGTGAGCGGACGCGCATCGGTGGCCAGCCGGGACTCGATGGTGGAGTCCATGGCATGGCTGGTCCAGGCGATGAGCGAATCGGTGAGGGCCGGTCCCGGTGGGGCCGGATCGGTGCGGTCCACTCCGTTCGATCCCTCCGATGCCAACCGGAACGACCCCACGACGGGACCGAGGAGCGACGGGGTGTCCCGTGAGGCCGGTGCCTCCACGATGAGTTCCGCCTGGGCGCCCCGCCAGCCGCACTGGCTGCCGCGCAGCAGGACGGCCGCGAGGGCGACCCGGGTGTGTCCCGAGGGCGCGCCCACCAGCAGCGCCCGCCCGGTGGCGGGGCCGAGCCGGGAGGGGTCGATGGTGACGATCCCGGCGCGGGCGAGCGAGCCCCAGACATCGTTGCGCCGGATGGCATCCGGGCGATAGCGCCGCGCGAGCTCCGCGATGAGACCGGTGTCGCTCGAGATGAGGTGCACCGCGCGGGCCGTTCCTTCCCCCACGAAGCTTCCCCGGACCCAGCCGGTCGAGTCGATCCGGGCGTCGCTCGCGACCGTGAAGCGGCTGAGCGGCGCCGGCGGCCGCTCGGTGAAGAGGTCGTTGAGCAGTGAGGCGGCGGCCTGGCAGCCGGCGAGGGAGACGGCCAGGATGGTCAGGACGGCCGGGACGGCCCGGGGGCGGAAGAGTCGGGGCATGATGCCAATGTCGGGCCCGGCCGCGTGTGGCGCCAGTGTGCGGGCTGCGGGTACGTCGAGGGCGGGTATATTACGCTCCGACTCCACCTCGATCAGGGCAGGATCCGTGACTGCTGACGACATCAAGGACATCACGATCATCGGAGCGGGGCCCACCGGGCTCTTCGGCGCGTTCTACGCCGGGATGCGGGGCGCCTCGTGCCGCCTGGTGGACGCGCTTCCCGAGGTGGGCGGCCAGCTGCAGGCGCTCTACCCGGAGAAGTACATCTTCGACGTCGCCGGATATCCCAAGGTGCTGGCCAAGGATCTGGTCCGGAACCTCGCGGCCCAGGGGCTCCAGTTCGGCGCCACGACTCACCTGGGCCATGTGGTCACCGGGCTTTCCCGGGTGGACGAGCCGGAAGGTGTCGGCCGCTTCCTGCTGGAGACCGAACAGGGCGAAGTCTATCCCTCCCGGACCGTGATCATCGCCGCCGGCATCGGGGCGTTCGAGCCGCGGCTGCTGCCGGTGGAAGGCGTGGAACGATTCCAGGACCGGGGCCTCCACTATTCCGTGCTCGACCCGCAGCGATTCGCCGGCAAGCGGGTGCTGCTGGTCGGCGGCGGCGACTCGGCGTTCGACTGGGCGGTGAACCTGCAGGGCATTGCCCGATCCATCGCGCTGATCCACCGGCGGGACGGATTCCGGGCCCACGCCGCGACCGTGCGCCAGGTCGAGGAACTGGCCCGGGCCGGGCGCTGCGATTTCCGGACGTTCTGGGAGGTGAAGGCGGTTCACGGGGAAGAACAGGTGACCGGGGCCGTCATCTTCAACAACAGGACGAAAGCCGAGGAGGCTCTCGAGCTGGATGCCATCATCCCGCTGCTGGGATTCCACTCGGACCTGGGCGCCATCAAGGAATGGGGGCTCGACAGCACCAAGGGGGAGATCGCGGTGAACCAGCTGATGGAAACGAACGTCCCCGGCATCTACGCGGCCGGGGACATCGTGACCTATCCGGGGAAGCTCAAGCTGATCGCCACCGGGGTGGCCGAGGTCTGCACGGCGGTGAACAACGCGGTGCACTACATCGATCCGAAGAAGAAAGTCAATCCGGGGCACAGCTCCAACATGGCGCTCTTCGGCCAGAGCGAGTAGCGCCTCAGAGCAGCTTCGGCCGCAGGAAGAACCGCAGCATCCCGCTGCCCGACTGGGGTCCGCCGGTCTCGATCCCCAGAACCCCGCTCTTGGGGTAATCGATCACCAGCCGGTGCGGCTCCCCGGTGAGCAGGATCGACGCCAGGGTACTGAGCCAGGGCTCGTGTCCCACCAGCGCGACGATACGGGCCTCGTCGAGGCCTTCGAAGTCCTGCCGCAACGCATCGAGGTCGGGTTCCCGCGCCAGCGACGGCGCCGGCCTGGGTTTGATCTTCTTCTTCGTCTTTCCGGCGAATTCCCGGCTCATGATCTGCGCCGTCTGCCAGGCCCGTTTGAACGGGCTCGACAGGATCGCGTCGGGCACCAGCTTGCGCTTCCGCAGCAGGCGGCTCACCCCGGCATGGGTCTCGCGCCCTTTCTTGACGAGGGGCCGCAGCGCGTCGTCGGGGTACTTCACCGAATCATGCTCGGCGGCGGTGGCGTGACGAACGAGGAGGAGGAGCATGATGAGTTCAGTGAGAAGGGAGAAGTGAGAAGTGAGAAGGAGAACGGGAAGATCGGGCTTCTGGGGACCCCTTCTTCCTTCTGACTTCTTACCTCCTGCCCAGTTCCACCACCACGCTGTCGATCCGGGCGATCACGTCCCGTCCCCGCAGGGCGTGGTGGTTCGCCTGGACCGAGAACGTGAGGAACCGGCCGTCGGGCCGGTCGATGAATCCCGAGATGGTGTTCACCCGGGAGATCGATCCGGTCTTGGCCCGCACCCGGCCGGCGAGCGGGGTGTCCCGGAAGCGCAGGCGGAGTGACCCCGGGAGCCCGGCCTGCGGCAGCCCCGGGGCAAAGGTGTCCCAGCCCCGGTGCGACCGGATATAGCGCAGGATCATGGTAAAGGCCAGCGGGCTCACGAGATTGGTGCTGGACAGGCCGGATCCGTCGCTCAGACTGAACTGGGTGGAGTCGATGCCGATCGAGTCGATCAGGAAGCGCCGTTCGATGCGGAGCCCCTCCCGCCAGGATCCGGCCGTGCCGAAGACGCGGCCTACCTGCTTGAGCAGAATCTCGGCGAAGGTATTCTGACTGGTATTGAGGATCGGGAAGATCCAGTCCCGCAGAGGACGGGATTCGACCTCCGCCAGCGGTGGCCGGGCCCGGAGATACTGATACTCCAGCGAGTCGGTCGTGGAACGGGTCGCTCCCATGACCGCGATCCCTTCCTCTCCCAGTACCGCCCGCAGCATCTGGGCGGCGTAGAGCGCCGGGTCCGGCATGGCGAAGTACTCGGTGTTCCCCCGGCTGTCGGCGGCGACGGTGCCTTCGGCGCGGATATGCAGCGTGCCGGGATCGCGGAAGAAGTCGATGTCGTCGTCGCTCCCCGCCGCGACCGTCCGGGTCCGGTTCTCCAGCGTCACTCCGTCGGGAAGAGGCGTCAGGCTGATGACGGCGGGCGCGCCCACCTGCGGGCCCGGTCCCCAGGTGATGTCCACCGAGTTGTCGTTGAACGCCAGGCCGCTCACCGGCGCGGCATACCACCAGTTGAGATCGTAACTCTCCCATCCGGGATGCACGGTGGTGGGTTCGAAGTAGCTGCCGTCGCCCACCAGATCTCCCGAGACCGCCATGATCCCGGCCTGTTTCAGGGTCCGCGCCATGCTGCGGAACCGGGCCAGGAGATCGCGATCGCAGGCGCCGGCCGCCGTCGTGTCGATGGCGTAGCAGCGGTTGCTGAAGGTCGGATCCCCCCGGCCGTAGAGGACCAGGTCTCCCTGCAGGATGCCGTCGACCACCGCCCCGCCGTAGAGACTGGTCCGGACGGTCCAGTCGCCCGGAAGCAGGGACGCGGCCACGGCGGTCACCACCAGCTTGGTATTGCTCGCGGGAATGAACAGCCGCTCCTGGTTACGCCCGTAGCGCAGCCGGCCGTTCTCATCCACCAGCGCCACGCCCCAGAGCTGGCGGTTGAACGGCGCCGCATCGAGCCGGCGATCGACCCGGCTGCGGAGGGACTGGGCGTGGCCCGGAACGGCCGGGACGGCCAGGGCGACGACCACGGCCAGGGCGGCCAGGGCGGCCGGCCGGGGGAGGCGAGCTTCAGTCATAGGCGACACGGGGATCTACCTTCGCGTAAACGAGATCAGTGACGAGGTTCACCAGCACGAAGACCACGCTCAGGACCAGGATGGCGCCCTGGACGGCGGGCAGGTCCCGTTTCTCGATGGCGGTGAGCACGTAGCGTCCGACGCCGGGCCAGGAGAAGATCGTCTCGGTGAGAATGGATCCGGTCAGGTAGCTGCCGAAATCGAGGCCCAGTACCGTGACTACCGGCAGCAGGGCGTTGCGGAGCGCATGCCCCAGCACCACGCCGGGGGCGCCCAGGCCCTTGGCCCAGGCGGTCCGGATGAAGTCGCTGCGCAGCATCTCCTGCATGGCGGAGCGGGTCATCCGGGCCAGGATCGCCACCGAACGCATGCCCAGCGTAATGGCGGGCAGCACCAGATAGATGAATCCTCCGTAGCCCGACGGGGGAAACCAGCGGAGCCCGACGGCGAAGATCAGGATCAGGATGAGCCCGACCCAGTACACCGGGAAGGAGACGCCGAGGTAGGCCCCCAGCGTGGCCGAACGATCCAGCCAGGAAGTCGGCCGCCAGGCGCCGTAGACCCCGACCGCGATGCCGGTGAGGGTCGCGAAGATCATCGCCGCCAGCGCCAGCTGCAGGGTAGCGGGGAAGCGCTCGCGCAGATCCTGGGCGATGGGGCGGCCGGTGATGTAGGAATGGCCAAGATCGCCCTGCACCACGCCGCTCACGTAGTGGACGAACTGGGTCGGCAGCGGGTCGTCCAGCCGCAGTTCCGCCCGCAGCCGCGCGATCGTCTCCGCATCCGCCCGCTCTCCGACCATGGCCTGCACCGGGTCGCCCGGGGCCACATAGAGCAGCAGAAAGGCCACGGCCAGCACCCCGGCGAGTGTCGGGATGACGAGGAGGAAGCGGCGGATGATGAATGAGACCATGCCGGGGCGTCAGGACCTGGATGATTGGCGATTGGATGATTGTACCGCACTCGAGCTCGCAGCGGGCGGCCACCCTCCCGGGTGCCTCGGGCCAGACCCGATCATCCAATCACCAATCATCCGATCATCCAGTCCCTTTCAGGATCTTCACCGTCTCCCACCTCTGCCCATTGAATATCAGCGGAATCTTCCAGCCGGTCACCTCGGGCCGTTCGGCCCACCAGTCCACCGGGAAGTAGCAGAAGATCCAGGGGGCGGCGTCGAAGACCCGCCGGTCGACCTCCCGGCTCAGGGCCGCCTTGCGGGATTCGTCCTGGGTGGTGCGGGCCTCGAGGATGAGCGAGTCGAGCGCCGGGTTGCTGTAGAACGCGTAGTTGCCGCCGGGGCCCCGGCTGCCGGTGTAGAACAGCGGGTAGTTGAAGTTCTCCGGATCGGGATAGTCGGCATACCAGTCAGTCAGAAACAGATCCGTCTCACCGGCGCGGGCGGCGGCCCGGGCCGAGGAGGCGTCGCGCTCGACGATCTCGACGGTGATGCCGACGGTACCCAGCTGCTGCTGTACCGCCTGGGCGATCCGGGCGTATTGTTCCCGCGCGGTCCGCCAGAGCTGCAGTTTGAAGCCGCCGGGGTAGCCCGCGTCGGCCAGGAGTTGCTTCGCGCGGGTCGGATCGTGGGGATACGGTGCCCGGGTGGAATCGTACCCCAGGATACCCGGCGGCAGCGCGCCGGCCGACTGCAGACCGCGGCCGCCGATCACCGTGCTCAGGATGGTGGGCATGTCCACCGCGTAGTTGAGCGCCTGCCGCACCCGGACGTCGCGCAGCGGACCGCGGGTGGTGTTGATCGCGATGTAGACCACCCGGATGGCGGGCCGTTTCTGAATCTCGCTGCCGTGCCGTTCCTCCCACCGCCGGCTCTCTCCGAAGGGAATCTCCACCACGCTGAGCTTCCCGGCCTCGTACTCGGCCGCCAGGGTCAGGGCCTCCGGGATGATCCGGTTCCGGAGCGAGTCGGTCTCGGGCACCCGGCCCCAGTAGTCCTGGTTCCGGGCCAGCAGAATCGCGTCATCATGGGACCAGGAGACGAACTTCCACGGGCCGCTGCCGACCGGATGCTGCCCGAAGTCCGCCGGCAGGGAGTCGGGCACGATGGCCGTCACCGGCATTGCCAGCAGCTTGGGAAAGATGTTGAGCGGTTCGGTGAGGGTGAACACGACGGTGGAATCGTCCGGCGTCGTGATGCCGCTCACGGCCGTTGCCGTGCCATTGGCGAAATCCCGGGCGCCGCGGATGGGGTAGAGCGGCCAGGCCCGGCCGCCCCGGGTGGCGGGATCGAGCGCCCGCAGGAAGCTGTGCCGCACCGCCGCGGAGGTGACCGGCGTGCCATCGTGGAAGCGGGCGTTGCCGCGAAGATGGAACGTGTACACCCCGCCGCCCGCATCCGCCTCCCAGCGCTCGGCCAGACCCGGCCTCAGCGCGCCGTCCACGTCGAACTGGGCCAGGTTGTCGAACAGCATGGCGACCATTTCGCCGGTCGGGACGTCGGTGGAAAGGGCCGGGTCGAGCGAGCGGGGATCGTAGGTGAAGAAGTAGTTCAGCGTGTGGGACGGAGCTGGTCTTCCGCAGCCGGCGACCAGCAGCAGAGCGCAAAACGAGATCCGGCGCAAGCGTGACATGGACAGACCGGCTTTGATGGCGGGGAGAAGTAAACGTAACCGGGGGAGGTGGGCCCGAACGGCGAGCCGGAGACCGGGCGTCGATGAAGTTGACACCATCTCGTAAAGTGGCCAAAATACAGAGGTTACAGCTTGTCGTCAATTCTCTCGGGCGGCCTGGCCGGCCCGGTTAAGGCGCGGGTATGCACTCGATTTTCCGTCTCCATGAAGCCCTGCCGGCCCGGGCGGGCGCGCGTACGCGTCCTCCGGCGTGGTGAGCCGGCGCGGTCGGTGGGTTTTCATGGCCGGTCTCCTGCTGTCGCTGGCGGTGCCGCTGGCGGCCCAGCAGGAGGAGGGGTCGGGCCGCATCATCATGGGACTGGACTTCAAGGGCAACCACTCCATCGAATCGACCGTCCTGGAGAACGCCATCAGCACGACGAACTCGAGCTGGTTTGCCCGGGCAGTTCCCTTCAAGTGGTTCAAGATCTTCGGCGAGAAACGGATCTTCGATGAGCGTGCCTTCGTAGGGGACGTTCTGCGGATCGAGCTGCTGTACAAGCTCAGCGGGTTTCTGGAAGTCAGGGTCGATACCGTGGTCAAACGCCGCCCCGACGCCGTCAATATCACCTTCGTGATCACCGAAGGCGAGCCGGTGCGGGTCACCTCCCTCACGGTGACCGGTCTGGATTCGGTCGCGGCGGCCGATGAGATCACCCGGAATCTGCCGCTCCGGGTGGGCGCGCCGTTCAACCGCTTCCTCATGACGGCGTCGGGGGACACGCTGGTCCGGCGGTTGCGGAACCGGGGGTACCCGGGGGTCCTGGTCTTTCGGAACTTCGACCAGAACGCGCGGGAGCGCACGGCCCGGGTCACGCTGGATGTCTCGCCCGGCCAGGCGGCGGAGGTCGGCACGGTCCGGGTCGAAGGAACCGCCACCGTGGACAGCGGTTATGTCCGCAGCCTGCTGGCCACCCGCGCGGGCCGGCCCTTCTCCCAGGAAGACCTGTATCAGACGCAGCGCAACCTGTACAAGACCGAGCTGTTCCAGTTTGCGTCGGTCGGCATCGACAGCACCCGGTTTCAGACCGGGGATTCGATCGTCCCGCTGGTGATCCGGGTGCGCGAGGGGCGGATGCACCGGGTCCGGGCCGGCGCGGGCTACGGAACCACCGACTGCTTTCGCGGCGGAGCCGGCTGGACCGCCCGGAATTTCGCCGGCGGCGGCGGGATCCTCGACATCACCGGACGGGTGTCCAAGCTCGGGTTCGCGTCTCCCACCGGCTGGGAATTCGCCCGGTCCTCGTTGTGCCCGGCGCTCAAGGACGACTCGATCGGGTCCCGCAAGCTCAACTACAACGCGACCGTCTCACTGCGCAAGCAGGGGTTCCTGAGCGCCCAGAATACCGGGAACCTGTCGGTCTTCGCCGACCGGCGGTCGGAGTTCCAGGTCTTCCTGCGTGAGGAAGTCGGCGCCGGCCTCACCATCACCCGGGAGACCGCCCGCCAGATTCCCTTCAGCCTCGGCTACAAACTCACCTACGGCTCGACCGAGGCATCGGACGCGAACTTCTGCGCCTTCTTCAGCGCCTGCACCCAGGACGACATCGCGTCGCTGCGCCGGAAGCGCTTCCTCGCCACCCTGTCCGCCGCGGTGAGCCTGCCGCGGACCGACAGTCCGATCGATCCGCGCCGGGGTTACGTCGCGAGCGCCGAAGCGGCGGTGAGCTCCCGGTTCATCGGGTCATCCCGCTTCCAGCAGTTCGTCAAGGTGGTGGGCGATATCGCCTGGTACCGGGAACTGACCCGGGACGTGGTCCTCTCCTGGCGCCTGCGGGGCGGGCTCATCTTCGCGCCGGAGCAGAAGTTCTCCACCCAGACCGCCAACTTCGTTCCGCCCGAGGAGCGCTTCTACGCCGGCGGGCCCAACGACGTGCGCGGGTTCCAGCGCAACGAACTGGGGCCGGTGGTCTATGTGCTCCCCGACCGGGATTCCCTGACGCCGGAACTGCAGGACTCGCTGACACGGGGCCTGGTCCAGCCCCGGTTCTCGGCCACCGGCGGCAACACCCTGACCGTCGGCAATGTGGAACTCCGGTTTCCCTCGCCCGTGTTCACCAGCCGGATGCGCCTGGCCCTGTTCGTGGATGCCGGGACCGTCTGGGAACGGGGCAAGACCGATTTCGCCCCGTCCAACATCCGGGTCACGCCCGGGGTCGGGTTCCGGTTCTCGACGCCGCTGGGTCCGGCCCGGCTGGACGTGGCCTACAACGGCTACAAGACCCAGCCGGGCGCGCTGTATCTGGCCCGGAGCGACGGGTCGCTGCAGCAGGTGCAGGACAATTTCGTCCGGAACCGGCCTTCCAAGTTCACCTTCCAGTTCGCCATCGGGAATCCCTTCTGATGCGCCGGCTGACCCACGCCCTCCTCACCCTGCTGCTGGGTGTCGTCCCGCTGGCGCTGGGCGTGGGCATGGCCCTGATGTACACCCCGGCCGGCCGGGGCCTGCTGGCCCGCAACCTGACCGGCTTCCTCGCCGGGGTGGTGCGCGGCAAGGTCGAGGTGCGCGAGATCTCCGGGTCGTTCCTGTTCAGCCTCACCCTCAGGGATCTCACCGTCCGGGATACGACGGGTGAGCTCTTCGTCCAGGCCCCGGAGCTGCAGGTGCACTACCGGCTGCCCAATCTGCTGGCCGGGCGGATCGTATTCACCGACGTCCGCATGGAGCGGCCGACGCTGCAGTTCATCAAGCACCGCAACGGCCGGATGAATTATGAGGAGATCCTGCGGTTGAACGAATCGGCCGGCGGCGGCGGCCCGTCCCCGCTGGTGGAGTTCCGGGACGTGCAGGTGGACAGCGGCACGGTCCGCGTGTTCACACCCTGGAACCCGTCCGACTCCGGCCGGCTGGCCGCCGAGCTGGCCGCCCAGCGGGAGAAGCCCGGCCGGATCATCGAGGACGGGCCCGAAGGATTGCGGAAGCTGATCCGTGCCGAATACGTCAGCGGCCGGTTTCCGCGGCTCCGCCTGGCGAGCCCCGACGGCGGTCCGGTCGTGGTCCAGGTCGATACGCTGCGGGCGGCGCTCAACGACCCGGGGATGGACATCCACGACTACAACGGCCTGGTCGAGGCCAAGGGCGACAGTGTCCGGCTGCAGATCAGCCGGGGCGGCTTCGCCAACACCCGCTTCAGCGGCGACGGGTACCTGACCTTCCCGCGCGACACGCTGCTGCTGGACCTCACCCTCGACATCCCGACGCTCGACCTCCGGGACCTGCGCTGGATCTCGCCCCTGTTCCCGTCCATGACCGGGAGCGTGAAGGTCCGGGCCCAGTCCGTCTCCGGGGCGCTCACCGACTACCGGCTGACCGACCTCAGGCTCTCCGGCGGACCCGGGAGCCTCGAGGGAGACATGATCGCGGTGACGGACGTACATCGCGGCCTCGGTGTCCGGAACCTCGATCTGCAGACGCGCGGCCTCGATCTGGAAACCGTGCGTCCCTATCTCGATACGCTCCCGCTGGTCGGCACCATAACCGGCCGGCTGCAGGCGGGCGGCTTCTTCGACAGCATGGTGGTGGCGCTGGACGCGGACTATACCGAGGCGCGCCTGCCGGAGCGGCCGGTCTCGCACCTGACCGGCCACGGCGACCTGACCCTGACCGGCCCGGATGGAACCGTCTTCCACAACTTCCAGCTCGACAACTCCGATCTGGATCTGGCGACCGTCCGGCTCATGGCAAGCGCCGTCGTGCTCGAAGGGCGGGCCCGCCTGAGCGGAACGCTGGACGGTCCCTGGAAGGACGTCACCTTCCGCGGGCGGATGGCGCACCAGGACGGGGACCGTCCGGTCAGCGTGGTAACCGGCATGGTCCGGCTCGATACCCGCGGTGACACGCTGGGCCTGGCCACGGACGTGGTGCTGGAGCCGCTCGACTTCGACGGGATCCGGCGCGGCTTCCCCTCACTCAGGTCCCGCGGCAGCCTGAACGGCTCGGTGCGCTCCAGCGGGACGCTGGCGGATCTCGATCTCGACGCCGATGTCCATGGCGACCTCGGTACGGTTCAGGCCCGGGGGCGGATTACCCTGTTGCCGCCGCGCTACGGCGCCGACAGCCTGACGCTCAGGTTTACCGGTCTGGATCTCGAGCAGGTCACCGGATCCGGTCCCGAAACCTGGCTCACCGGCTCCGCTCAGGTTTCGGGAGTCAGCGACACCCTGCAGGCCCCGGCCGGCTCGATGGTGGTGGCGCTGGACACGGGGCAGGTACGGGAGTTCTCGCTCGACAGCCTGTACGCCGAGCTCCTGATCCAGGACAGCGTCCTGCGGCTGGACACCCTGGAGCTTGACTGGGGCGGGGTCCGGGCCGGCGGACGTCTTTCCGGTGGCGGGAGTCTCGGCTGGGCCCGGCCCCACGCGGGGCAGCTGCGGCTGTTCGCCGTGGCGGCGTCGCTGGCCCCGTTCGATTCGCTGCTCATGGTTCTGAGCGGAGCGGCCCGGGACACCGCGGTGGATGCCGTGCCGCTCGATGGGGCCGGCACCATTCAGCTGGCCCTCGGCGGGTCGCTCGATTCGCTGGTCGCGACCGGGAGCGTGAACCTCGAGGGGTTCGCCTGGCAGCGGTACCGGGCGCCGTTTGCCGGCGGCACGTTCGAGTGGCATGGCGGAGCCCGCCCCCGGCTGGCGATCACCTTCCAGTCGGATTCGGTGCGGGCCGGGGACCTGGCCTATCGGGCGGTCGATATCTCCCTCGCCGGCCGGACCGATTCCCTGTCGTGGTCGGGCTCGGCCGAGGCGGTGCCCCGGGCGCTGCTCTCCAGTGCGGGACGGTGGTGGAAGCGGGACGGCGGCTGGACCCTGGCACTCGACTCCCTGTCCGCCGGGCTGGCCGTGCACCGCTGGCGGCTGGCGGCGCCGAGCCGGATCGAGGCGGACAGCCTGGCGGTCCGGTTCGACGGCGTGCGGCTGGTGACCGGCGACGGGGCCGGGTCGATCCGGCTGAACGGCGCGCTGCCGCGCGCGGGAGAAGGCCATCTGGTGATGGAGGTCCGGGGCGGAGACCTCAAGGACGTCTACGCCCTGCTGCAGCGGGATACCAGCAGCGTCGCGGGCAGTATCACGCTGGACGTCGAGGTGAACGGCACGGCGGCCAACCCGGTCATGAGCGGGAGCGGGACGCTGGGTGACGCGGTCTTCGGTGATTTCCGGTCGCCGTTCGTGCAGGGCGTCTTTGACTACCGGGACCGACTGCTCGATGCCAACCTGCTGCTCTTCCGGACCGGCGTGCAGGTACTGCAGCTCGAGGCCCAGCTGCCGCTGGACCTGGCGCTGCAGCCGGTGGCGGAGCGGCAGGTCCCGGGGAACCTGCTGCTGCGGGCCAAGGCGGACAGCGTGAACCTGGCGCTGCTGGAGGCCTTCACGCCCAACCTGCGGCGGGTCCAGGGGCTCATGAAAGCCGATGTGGAGATCCGCGGCACCTGGGACGCACCCCAGCTGGCCGGGACGCTGGATCTGCTCAACGGCGCCGCCACGGTGCCGGCCCTCGGTGTCCGGTACGGATACCTGACCGGGCACCTCCGCTTCGACGGGGACTCCATCGTGATCGAGCGGCTGCGGACCACCAGCGGCCCCGGGGATCTGGTCCTGACCGGGGGGATCCAGCTGGAGAAACTCACCCGGCCGGTGCTCAACGTCCGGCTGCAGGCGCGGGACTTCCGGGCCATCGACGACCCGACCTATCTCACGCTCGAAGTGAGCGGCACCGGAACCCTGACGGGGCCGGTGTACGGCGCCACCCTCAAGGGAGACATCACCGCCCGGGCGGGCGTACTCCACTTCGCCGATCTGGTCAATAAACGGATCATCGACCTGTCCGATCCGGTGGCTCGCGAGCTGATCGATACCTCGCTCATCCGCACGGAGAATCTGGGCCCGGCCTTCCAGAGCGTCTTTCTCGATTCGCTCACGATCGAGGATCTGCGGCTCACGGTGCAGGATCAGTTCTGGCTCCGCTCCAGCGACGCCAACGTGCAGCTGGAAGGGGCGGTCACGGTCAACAAGCGGGGCCCGGAATACCGCTTCGACGGGACGTTCAACGCGCTCCGCGGGGTCTACACGTTGCGGGTCGGGTTCGTGACCCGGGACTTCCAGGTGGACCGCGGGACCGTCCGGTACTTCGGGACACCGGACCTCAACGCCGAACTCGACATCCAGGCGACCCATGTGGTCCAGGCGTCGGGCGAGGAGATTCCGGTCATCGCCCAGATCACCGGAACCCTGCAACTGCCCAAACTCTCGCTGACCAGCACCATCCGGCCTCAGCCCACCGAATCGGAGCTGGTCTCGTACCTCATGTTCGGCCGGCCTTCGCCGGACATCCCGATCCTGGGCGGGGCGGAGAACAGCCAGCGCCAGGCGGCCTTCGATGCGGCGCTGTCGTATCTCACCAGTGCCTTCTCGAGCGAGGTCCAGCGCACGCTGATTTCGGATCTGGGCCTGCCCATCGATTTCATCGAGTTCCGCACCGGGATCAGCAATCCCTTCTCCGGGGGCGGCGGGCGGACCGAGCTGGCGGCCGGCGTTCAGCTGACCAACCGGACGTTCGTCACCGTGAACGCCGGTTTCTGCCGGGCGGAACTGGCGACTATCGGGGTCCAGAGCCTGGGCGCGGGCCTGGAGTACCGGCTCAACCGGCAATGGAAGTTCCAGACCAGCCTGGATCCGGTGCTGAGCTGCCAGCCCAACGGCGAAGCGGCCCAGAACCTGTCCAACTCGACCCGGTATCAGTTCGGCGTCGATGCCCTCTGGGACAAGGACTACTGACCGTGCCGCGCGCCCTGATCATTGCCAATCCGGCCGCCGCCCGGACCACCCCGGACATCGTGAGCCAGATTCTGGACACGCTGCGGGCCGGCGGCTGGACGTCGGAGCTGGCCGCCACCAGCGGCCCGGGGGATGCCCGGCGGCTGGCGGAACAGGGCGTGCGGGACGGCGTGGACAGCGTGGTGGTCTTCGGCGGTGACGGTACCACGATGCAGGCCGCGGCCGCACTGGTCGGGACCGACGTCCGCCTGGGTCTGATCCCCGGGGGTACCGGCAATCTGCTGGCCGGCAACCTCCGGATCCCTACCTCTCCGGTCCGGGCGGCGGCGGCGCTGCTCAAGGCCCGGCCCCGCCGGCTCGACCTGGGCCGGATCGAGCGGCCCGACGGGGCCCATTATTTCGCCGTGGCCTGCGGCGCGGGGTACGATGCCCGGGTCATGATCGGGACCCGCTCGGAGCACAAGCGGAAGTGGGGGATCGGCGCCTACATCGCGACCACCCTGAAGCTCATCCACGAGATCCGGAGCGTGGATTTCCTGCTCACCGTGGATGGCCGGGAGTACGATGCGCACGCGGCGACGGTCATCATCGCCAACTGCGGCGAGGTGATTCCTCCCTACCTCCGCCTGAGTCCGGACATCGTCCCGGACGACGGGCTGCTCGACGTGGTGGTGATGCGGGCCAACAGCTTCGGCGAGAGCGTGCGGGCGGTCTGGGAGCTGCTGCGGGTGCCGGGTCCGGGTGAAGTCTCGGGGAGCCTGGTGGGTTTCGTCCGCGGAAAGGAGATCCGGGTCGAGTCTCATCCGGCCCTGCCGGCCCAGCTCGACGGGGAGCCCGGCGGGGTGACGCCGTTCACCGCGACCGTCGTCCCCGGGGCCCTGGAAATCTTGGCCCCCCGGACCTGACCGGCCGGCCGGGGCCCGTTGCCCTTGCGCAACTGGATAATTCTGTGACACTTGTAGGTGGCCCCCGTCCGGTGGAGCCGGCACGCCCCGGTCCCGCAACTCCCGGTTGGCCATTGGCTAACACGTTTCCCTCGCAGGCAGGCTCTCTCCGACCCCCAGGGGAGGTGACCGGTTCATGGCCGATACCGTACTTCTGATTGACGATGATGTCGAAGTCCTCCGCTCGATCGGGAACTATTTCGAGCACGTAGGTTACGAGGTCGCCCGGGAGCTGACAGGGGAGGCCGGTCTGGCGACCTACGAACGCCTCCGTCCGGAAGTCGTCATCCTCGACCTGCACCTCCCGGGCATGGACGGCATGGAGGTGCTGGAGCGCCTGCGGGAGCAGGGCGCCGCCGTCATCCTGCTGACCGGGCAGAGCGACATCCCCACCGCAGTCCGAGCCATGCAGCTCGGGGCGGACAACTTCCTGACCAAGCCGGTCGACATGGCCCACCTGGTCGCGGCCGCGGCGCGGGCGGCGGAGAAGTCCCGGCTCAAGCGGGTGAATGAGATGCTGCTGGCGCACATGTCGCCGGGGCAGGGGTTGGAGTCGCTGGGACATTCCCCGGCGATGCAGGAGCTGGCCCGCCAGATCGGGCTCCTCGCCCAGAGCGAGCGGACCACCGTCCTCCTGGTCGGCGAAAGCGGCACCGGCAAGGGCTGGGTAGCCCGGATGATCCATAACCTGAGCCCCCGCTCCCGGGCGCCGTTCGTGGAAGTGAACGCCGGCGGCCTCTCCTCGACCTTCCTGGATTCCGAGCTGTTCGGTCATGAGAAGGGGGCGTTCACCGACGCCAAGGATCGCAAGCAGGGGCTGTTCGAGATCGCCGATCATGGGACCATCTTTCTCGACGAGATCGGCGATCTGGCCGTGGAGCTTCAGCCCAAGCTGCTCAAGGTGCTCGAGGCCAAGAGCTTCCGCCGGCTGGGCGGAACCCGGGAACTGACCGTGGATGTGCGGCTCATCGCGGCGACCAACAAGGACATCGCGGCGGCGGTGGAGGGCGCCCGGTTCCGCGAGGATCTGTACTACCGCCTCAGCGTCATGCCGCTTCACCTGCCCGCCGTCCGGGACCGCTCCCGGGAGGACCGGCTGGACCTCATCACCCGGATCCTGCACGATTTCCGGAACCAGGTGCCGGGAGGGCCGCCCAGCGTCTCGGCCGATGCGCTGGAGCGGATGCTGGCCTACGGCTGGCCCGGCAACGTGCGGGAGATGCGCAATGTGATCGAGCGGGCGCTGATCCTGGCCCAGGGAAAGAGCGAAATCGGGGTGGAGCACCTGCCCGGGGAATTCCGCGCGCGCGCCGGGCCGGGAGACCGGCGGCACATGCCGCTCAGCCTGGACGATCTGGAGCGCCAGCACATCGAGCGCACCCTCCGGCACCATTCCGGCAACCGGACCCGGGCCGCGCTCGAACTCGGTATCTCCCGGGCCACCCTGATCAACAAGATCAAACGCTACTCGATTCCGGTGTGAGCCATGGCGGAAATCAAGGAGAAGGACGCAATGATCTGCCGCGCCTGCGGGCGCGAGGAGCGCGCGTCCGAAGGCTACCCCTGCCAGTCCTGCGGTACGTTCATCTGCATCATCTGCACCTTCAAGGGAGTCACCCTGTGCAAGAAGTGCTGGGAAGAGAAGCGGGCCCGCCGGTCGTCGGGGGAAATGAAGCCGCCGGAGTGAGCCGGGAACCTCGCGGGATCGCGTCGCACCGCCCTTGAATCACCCCATGTCCGACCTCGTCGTCCATTCGGCCTGGGCGCCGGTCTACCGCGAGCCCAACCCGCGAGCGGAACTGGTGAGCCAGTGCCTGGCGGGCGAGACCTGCGCCGTTCTCGAGATCACGGGAGACTGGTACCACCTGCGCCGCGAAACCGACGGCTACACCGGCTTTTCCCATGCCGGTTACTTTTCCGCTCCGGAACCGCGCCGGGCTGCGGACTGGCGCAGCCGGGCGGTCTACCGGGCCGACGGCGCCGTCCTCCGGGCCGGCTCCTTGCTGGTCCGCCTGCCGCTCCTCGCCCGCGTGGCCCGGACCGGCGATCGCTGGGAACTGCCCGACGGGCGGGTGGGGCTGCTGGAGTCGGGCGAGATTCACAGCCAGGAGATCCTGGCCTCCCGGGCCCGGGAGACGAACGTGGTGCGCTGGGCGGTCGCCCGGTTCAGCGGGGCGCCCTATCTCTGGGGAGGCATCACCCCCTGGGGGGCCGACTGCTCCGGCCTGGTCCAGACGGCCTTCGCGGCCCGCGGGGTGAGTCTGCCGCGCGACTCATCCCGGCAGGCGGAGGCCGGGGCCGCGGTCGAACTGGACAAGACCCGTGAAGGCGACCTGCTGTTCTTCACCGAAACACCGGGCCGGATCACCCACGTGGCGTTCGCCGGAGACCGCGATACCCTGGTCCACTCGACCCTCTCCTGCGGCGGCTTCATCGTCGAGCGCTGGACCGCCGGCTCCCGGGCCGGGTTTCTCCGGAACCGATTCGTCTGCGCCCGGCGCATCGAATAGTCCGCGACCCCTCGACCCCTCGACCTCTCGACCTCTCGACCCCTCGACCTCTCGACCTCTCGACCCCTCGACCTCTCGACCCCTCGACCCCTCGACCCTTGCCACTCCGCAAACTCGTCCTGTTCGACATCGACGGCACCATCCTGCTCTCCGCCGGAGCCGGGCGCCGGGCGATTATGCGTGCCCTCGCCGCCGAGCTGGGGAGCGCGGAGGCCCTGCCCCGGATCCGATTCGACGGCAAGACCGATCCCCAGATCCTGATGGAACTCCTGGCCGCGGCGGGCGACAACGCCCACGCGCCGGAGCGGATCGCCGCGCTGGGCCGGGAGTACGTCCGGCTGCTGGAGGCGGAGCTGGCGACCCCGGGGCACCAGACAACGGTGCTGGCGGGGGTGCCGGAACTCCTGGACCGGCTGGAAGCCGAAGCGGGGGTGCTGCTGGGTCTGCTGACCGGTAACTTCGTCGAAGGAGCCCGGCTCAAACTGTCCTCGGCCGGGATCGACCCGGCCCGGTTCCGGGTCGGCGCCTTCGGCACCGATTCACACGATCGGTCCCGGCTGCCTCCGGTTGCGACGCGGCGCGCGGCCGAGTGGTTCGGCCGGGAACCAACCGGGACCGAGGTCGTAATTATCGGTGATACCCCGGCGGATGTGACCTGCGGACGCTCGATCGGCGCCCGCGCGGTCGCGGTGGCCACCGGTTCCTATACGGTGCAACAGCTCTCGGCCGCCGGTGCCCACGCGGTCTTCGCGTCGCTGGCACCGATCGACCCGGTCCTGACCGCGATTCTCGACTGACGCCCTCTCACCTCGAACTGCCCGTGTCGCTGCGCGTGGTTGCCGCCCTGGAGATTCCCGAACTGGGTTCCGCCCTCGGGCGGGTGGCCGTGCTGCCGGCACTGGCCCGTCCGGCAGTGCCGGCCTGGCCCGGGCTGGAGGGGATCCGGTTCGGACTCGCCGCGGCGGTGATCGACCTGGTCGCGGACGCGCGGGCATGGAGCGCGGCGGGGGACGGCGATGCGGCAGTGGAGACGCTGGCCCCGGCGGCCTGGTCGGCGGCCTGGGAGGCCGCGGTGCGGGAGGTGGCGAATCACATCGCCGCGGACCTCGACGCGCGCCTGCTTGCGGCGGCGCGGGAGGCGCGCATGTTCAAGCGCCGCCGCCGACGCCTCATGGTGACGGAGCAGGAGCGCCGGGCACTCACCGGCCGGCTGGCCAGCGCCGGCGTCGTCATGGCGGAGCCGCTGGACCGGCTCAAGGACTGGGGCGAGCGGCTGCGGGAGACCTCCGGGCACGACCGGGCCATCCGGCAGCAGTGGGGGAGAGCCCTGGTGATGGTGGCCCAGCGGCTGGAGTCGGCCTGGCTCGGCCTGGAAGAGGTCGCGCGGCGGGAGGCGGCCCGCTGGCAGCCGGTCATCGAGCGGGTGCGGGGATGGCGCCGGCCGATGTGGCCGGTCTGGGTGCTGACAACGGTGCTGATCGGCGCGGCGATCTACCTCGGTCTCGTCCTGGGCGGCTACCTGCCGACGCCGCCTTTCCTCCGCGGATTCACGGACGGCTGGTGGCGTCTGTGGGACCGCTACATCGACCCGGTATGATCGTACTCGGCGTGGGGATCGATCTGGTGGACGTGCCGCGGGTGGAGCGGATGCTCGCCCGCAAGGGAGACCGTGTCGTCCGCAAGCTGCTCACCGAACGGGAGCAGGCGTATGTCGCGGAACTCCACGCCCCGGCACGGAACATCGCGGCCCGGATCGCGGCCAAGGAAGCCGCCTACAAGGCCTTCCAGAGCTTCCCCGATGCCCGCGGAGTCGGCTGGCACGATCTCGAGGTCTTCCGCCAGGCCGACGGCCGGCCGGCGCTGCAATTGAGCGGTGAGGCCGAGCGTCTGTCCCAGCGGTACGGCCCGCTCGTGGTGCACCTCTCGCTCACCCACTCGGACACCGTGGCCGGCGCGGTGGCGCTGCTGGTAAAGGCGTAGCCCCACCTCCCTTCCAAATCCGATGGTCCGCCTCTAGTTTGAGCGGAACTTCAGCAAGACTTGTTGAGAATGATTCTCAGTATTGCCGGTCCCACGCTCCTCCTCGCCGCGTCCCTCGCGGCTGCCCAGCAGCCGGCCCAGTCGGGTACACCCGATTACGCACCCACGGTTCAGCGGCTGGCCGCAACGGTCCGGCTGGCGGCCCAGGAGTATCGGCTGGGGGTGAGCGACGGCAAGGTCATCGCCCAGCCCGAAGTCGAAGAGGCCAGGCTGTTTCTCACCGAGGCACGGCGAACGGCCGGCCTGCTCCCGCCTTCGATTACCCGCTACGCATTTCCTCAGATCGATTCGGTGCTGGCGATTGTCGCGGCGACCGGGGACCCGGACTCGGTCGCCGCGCGTGCATCCGTCCTGGCCGATCGCGTCGCCCGGGACCTGGGGATCACACTGGATGTCGTCCCCGCCAATGCCCCGAGCCTCGCCCGCGGTGCCGAGGTGTTCCAGACCAGCTGCGCCAGCTGTCACGGCACGCTCGGCCGGGGCGACGGTCCGGCCGCGGCCGGCATTCAGCCGCCGCCGGCCAATCTGGCCGATGCGGGCGCGCTGATCGACGCCTCGCCGCTTTCGTTCTATGAGAAGATCACCATCGGCGTCGCCGGCACGGCCATGCCGGCGTTCGAGACCCGGCTGTCCCGGGAAGACCGGTGGGCCGCGGCGGTTTACGCCACACTGTTCCGGTTGCCGCCCCCGCAGGGTGAGGTCCCGCCGGCCCTGAGCGCTTTTCCCACCTCCGCCCGGATGTCCGACCGGGAACTGGCCGATGCGGTGGCGCCGCTGCAGGATCCGGCCGGCCCGCGGGCGCTTGCCGCGGTGGCCGCGGTGCGGAACTACCAGCTGCAGCAGGCCGGCGGCGGGGACGCTTCGGTGGTGTTCGACCAGGTCCGCCGGCAGCTCGACTCGGCGCTCCGGCTTGCCCGGGCCGGGCACGGTGATGCCGCCAGCACGGTGGCGTTCGATGCCTACATGGTATTCGAGCAGGTGGAACCCACCGTCCGGGCCAAGGAGAACGCGCTCGCCGGCGAACTCGAGACGTCCTTCGCGGCGTTCCGTTCCCGGGCCGCCGGCGGCGCGACCGATCAGGAACTCAGCACGATCCACAACCGCCTGCTGGCCGATCTGGAGAAGGCCGAGCGCACCATGGGAGACCAGCTCTCGGCGGGCAACCTGGTGCTGAACTCGTTCGTGATTCTGGTCCGGGAGGGACTCGAGGCGATCCTCATCCTCGGCGCCCTGGTCGCCATGCTGGCGAAGATGGGAGCAACCCAGCGGAAACGGGACGTGCACATCGGGGCCGGGGCCGCGGTGGCGGCGAGCCTGCTCACCGCCGTGGTGCTGGAGACCCTCATTACGATCACTCCCGCCAGCCGGGAGGCCCTCGAGGGTGTCACCATGCTGGTCGCGGTAGTCATGCTGTTCTACGTGAGCTACTGGCTGCTCAGCAAGATGGAAGTGGCCAAGTGGAACCGGTTCGTGAAGGGCAAGGTGGAAGACGCGCTCACGAGCGGCTCCGCGCTGGCGCTGGCGTCGGTGGCGTTTCTGGCGGTCTACCGGGAAGGCTTTGAAACGGTCCTGTTCTACAAGGCACTGGCCGTGGCCGGCGGGAGCGGTGGGGCGATGCCGGTGGTGGCCGGCATCCTGGCCGGGAGCGTGGTGCTGGTGGCGGTGTACTACGCCATCAACCGCTTCGGGGTGAAGATCCCGCTCCGGCCCTTCTTCGCCTTTACCAGCGCGTTCCTGTACTACATGGCGTTCGTCTTCGCCGGGAAGGGCATCGCGGAGCTGCAGGAAGGCGGGCTCGTCTCCACGACCCTGGTTCCGTGGGGGCCGCGGGTACCCCAGGTGGGGATTTACCCCACCGTGGAGACGATGGCGGCCCAGGGCGTATTGCTGGCGCTGTTCGCCTTTGCCCTGGTCTGGACGTTCATCGTCCTCCCGCGGCGGCTCAAGGTGACCCGGAGCCTGGTTCCGGAAGGGGCGCCGGCTCAGCCGGCCGCGCCCGGTGCGGTCGCCCTCTCTCCTGACGTCAATCGGGATTTCGTCCGCTCCCTGGAACGGATGGACGCGGACCTGGCGGAACTCCGGGCCGAGGTCGAGCGGCTGCGGCAGAAGCTGGGAGGAGAGGTAAGCCGGAAGCAGTGACCAGGGGGCCGGAAAGCCGAACGGCCCACGGTTACCCGTGAGCCGCCGGAAGGAAGCCAGTGACAAGTCGCCCCCTGAGTCTATTGGAGACGGGCCTAAGTGCCCGCTCCACTCTTCTTCGACCTGCCACTGTTGCCTTCTTCTAAGGCAAGGCAGGTGCCAACCATCCGCTTATCAGAAGTCCTTCCCGCACAACGACTTCGAAGATCTCGTCCGGGGGCGGATCACCGCTCCCGGTGTCAAGCTCCTTGCCAGTATTCGGGCCGTTCTACGTAACCACCATCAAACCAATGGCTTATCTCGCTGTCGACGTTTGTGACGCTACGGCCGGTTCGACGGAGCTCAAATAGGGACCGGGATCGACCTGGGGGCGTGAACGAAGGCTATGCCAGACCACGATACCCACGATGACGAGCAGGACGCTCATGGCCTGCGCCAGGGTGAAAGGGCCCAGCAGCCGGTCGTCCTTGGCCCGGACGATTTCCACCAGGAAGCGCTCGAGACCGGCGAGCATGAGGTAGACGCCGAAGAGCGCCCCGGTTCCCCAGGGCTTCTTGCGGAGCTTCCAGAGCACGGCGAAGGCGATGAACATGGCGGTCGCCTCGTAGAGCTGGGTCGGGTGGACGGCCAGGACGGTATTCGGATCGGTCCCGGGCGGGACCGGGATGCCGAAGAGACTCTGCATGTTCTGGGCGGTCGAAGCCGGCAGGCCCTGGGGGAACCGGACCCCCCAGGGCACCGACGTGGGGCGGCCGTAATCGTCGTTCACCAGGAAACAGCCGATCCGGCCCAGGGCGTAGGCGGCGGCGAGCGCCGGAGCCACCAGGTGGGCGGTCCACCGGGTCGGGACCCGGAGCCGCCACCCGTTCAGCGCGACCGCCACGGCGCCACCCACCAGCCCGCCGTACCAGACCAGCCCGCCTCGCGAGAACAGCGCGTTCAGATCCCGGGTGAGCCCGACGTACCAGAGCTTGGCGCCGATGATGCCGCCGATCACGGCGGCCACGGTGATCTCGGCGGCGTAGTCTTCGCGCAGATTCCGCCGACGAAGCTCGAGGGAGATGAGCCAGCCGCCGGTGAGGAAGCCGACCATCATCATGATTCCGTAGCCGGTGATCTCGAGCGGGCCGAGCTTGATGATGAATGGATAGAAGTCCATGGGAGGAGTCGAGGGGTCGAGGAGTCGCGGCTTCAGCGCCGGGTGCCGGCCCGGTCCACGGTCTGCGGCAGGTGCAGTCCCGGGAACGGCAGATCCGCCCGGGGTTCGAGGTCCCAGCCGCTGCGCTCGCCCCGGGCCAGACGCCAGGCACCGGCGGCACCGATCATGGCAGCGTTGTCGGTGTTGAGCCTGGGGGTGGCCACGACCACTCGGGCCCGGCCCTGCAGCCGCTCGGTGAGCGCGGCCGCCAGGGCCCGGTTGCAGGCAACCCCTCCGCCGATCATGGCCGTGCGGTAGCCCAGGTCGGCGACGGCGTGGGCGGTCTTCTCGACCAGCACCTCGATGACCGCGTCCTGAAAGCCGCGGGCCAGATCGGGGCGGTCGTTCTCCAGGTCGGCGCTGCCCCGCGCCGCGTGGAGCAGCGCGGTCTTGAGCCCGCTGAAGGAGAACTCGAAGCGCGCGGGGCCGGGGCGCTCCACCTCCCGCAGCATGGGCCGGGGAAAGCGGAACCGGTCGGGGGCTCCGCGCACCGCGAGTTTCTCGATCAGCGGTCCACCGGGATAGCCCAGGCCCAGGATCGTGGCCACCTTGTCGAAGGCTTCACCGGCGGCATCGTCCCGGGTCTGGCCCAGCATGCGGTAGGTGCCCCAGGCCGGCACATCAAGCAGCATGGTGTGGCCGCCGCTTACCAGCAGTCCGATGAAGGGCGGTTCGAACCCGGGGTCCTCGAGCGTCGGGGCGAAGAGGTGTCCTTCCAGGTGGTGCACGCCGAGCAGTGGCAGGCGTCGGGAAAAGGCGAGTGTCTTGCCGTACATGACCCCGACCAGCAACGCGCCCACCAGGCCTGGGCCGGCAGTGACGACGACGCCGTCCAGCCGGTCGGCGGTGAGCCGCGCTCCGGTCAGGGCGCGGTCGGTGACGGAGGCGATGGTGCGAAGATGGGCGCGACTGGCCAGCTCGGGCACGACCCCGCCGAAGACCGCGTGAACGTCCTGCGACAGGATGACCAGGCTCTCGAGGGCGGCGCGGCCGCCCTCCCCGGAGGTGAGGACGGCCGCGGAGGTTTCGTCACAGGACGTTTCCAGAGCCAGAATCCGGCGGGTCACCGTCGCAATCCTCAGCTCTTCAGCTCGGTCTGTACGGCGCTGTCCCGGCCCGGTACCGAGGCGGGGGCCGGTGCCGGCGCGGGCGGGGCGCCGGGACCCTCGGACAGGAGCCGCTCGATCAGGGCCCGATTGACGGGCGAGTCCCAGTCGTGGGCGCCGATTACCCATTTCACGATGATGCCGTCCCGGTTCACCAGATAGCTCTCGGGCACGCCGGTCGTCTGGAACAGTTTCTCGATCCGGCGGGTCCGGTCCTGCAGCAGATCGAAGGTGATGCCCATCTCGTTGGCGAAATCGGTCACCACGCCCCGGCCGTCCTGATCCACACTGACCGCGGCGATCCGGAAGCCCTGGTCCCGGTAGGACTCGTAGGCCTTCTGCATCGAGGGCATCTCGACCCGGCAGGGCCCGCACCAGGTGGCCCAGATATTCACCAGCGTGACCGAACCCTGATACTCTTTCCGGAGCGAGAGCGAGTCTCCGCTCCGGGCGTCTTCCAGCTTGAAATCGGGCATCCGGGCGCCGACCTCGACCCGCTCGATCCCTGAGCCGAGCCGGACCAGGGCCGCGGATCCGACCGCGAGCCCGCCGACGATTGCCGCTACCGCGAACCACTGTTTGGACATATGAAGTCGAGGAGTCGAGAAGTCGAGAGTCGAGAAGTCGAGAGTCGAGAGTCGAGGAGTCGAGGAGTCTAGACCCTGATGGTGCATTCCGTGAGCAGGGCCCGAACGGCGTCGGCCGGGTCAGCCGAGCCGAAGACGGCAGAACCCGCCACGAAGGTGTCCGCCCCGGCCCGCCAGGCCTCGGCGATGGTGTCCACGCCGATGCCGCCATCCACCTCCAGCACCGCCGGAGACCGGTGGCGGTCGAGCATGGCCCGGGCCCGGGTGAGCTTGGCGGTGCTGGCTGGAATATAGGCCTGTCCGCTGAAGCCCGGGTTCACCGACATGATGAGGAGCAGGTCGAGGTCATCCACGACTTCCTCCGCCATGGCCACCGGCGTGGAAGGATTGAGCGCCAGCCCGGCCCGCATCCCGTGTTCCCGCACCGAGTTCAGGTGCCGCTGCACGTGGACGGTCGCCTCGGCGTGGAGCGTGAAGACCGTGGCGCCGGCATCGGCGTACTCCTCGATATAGCGCTCCGGAGCGCGGACCATGAGGTGGACGTCCAGGGGGATGTCAAACAGCTTGCGCAGCGCCCGGATGACGGGTGCTCCGAAGGTGAGGTTGGGGACGAAGTTGCCGTCCATGACGTCCACGTGGATCCACTCGGCGCCTCCGTCCAGTGCGGCTTCCACCGCTTCTTTCAGCCGGCCCAGATCGGCACTGAGAACGCTGGGAGCAATGCGCGCTGCGGTCATGGATTGGGCTCCTGGCTGCTGATGACCAGATCGACATCGCGGTCCCGGGACAGCCGGGAGCCGGGTCTCGGGTTCTGTTCCAGCACCACGCCGGGGGCGCCGCCTCCGGCCCGGCTGCCGATGCGGCCGATCCGGAGCCCCACCCGGCCCAGCGCCTGGCGGGCCTGGGATACGGTCATGCCTTCCAGGCTGGGAACGTTCACCGGTGCCGGCCCCTGGCTGATGATCAGCGTGATCTCCGCGCCCGCTTCCCTGGCAGACCCCGAAGCCGGCCGGGTGCCCACCACCACGCCGGCTTCGGAACCCGAAGCCACCGAGTCCTCCCGGACGGTGAAGCCCGCCACCTGTAGGACACGGCGGGCGTCGTTGGCATTCAGGTCCACGACATCCGGTATCGGAATCTGGGCCGGCCCCGCGCTGGGTGTGAGGATGACCGTCGATCCGGCCGGGAGCAGTGTGCCGGGTGGAGGATCCTGCCAGGTGACCTTGCCCTTGGGCGCGCGGGGGTCCGGTTCTTCGTCGGTCACCTTCACCCGGAACCCGGCCTGGGTGAGCTGGTCCTGGGCGTCGGAGATCCCGACATCAAGCAGCCGTGGCAGAGGCTGGTTCCGGGGAAAGAGCGGGGCAGGATACATCCACACCGCGACGAGATAGCCCCCGATGGCGGCCACCAGCAGGAGGCCGAGTCGCCAGAGCAGCCGCCGGCCCCGCACGGTGCTCGTCAGCGGGACCGATGCGGTGTGCCGCCGGAACCTCAGGGCGCGCTCCGGCGGAGGCGCGCCGCGTAGGCTCCGTCCATCTCCGCCCGCTGCGGGAGAATCAGGAGATCCCCCGCCGGCGTCAGCAGTTCCTGCGGCAGGCTGGCTGCCGGCTCCCGCCGGAACTCCGGATGGGCGTTCAGAAAACTCTCCACCTGGCACTCGTTCTCCTCTGGTTCCAGGGAGCAAGTGGCGAAAACTAATGCCCCCCCGGGCCGAACCAACCGGGCGGCGGATTCCAGCAACCGGGCCTGCAGGTCCACCAGGCTGTCGAGGCTCTCCGGGGTGATCCGCCAACGGGCATCCGGATGGCGTGCCAGCGTGCCGGTGCCCAGGCAGGGAGCGTCGAGCAACACCCCGTCCAGCTCCCCCAGCGGGGGCCGCAGCCCGTCCGCCACGATGGGATATTCCCGGCCCGAGCCCGCCCGGTGCAGGGTGTCGGCCAGCCGGGCGACCTTCTCCCGGTTGCGGTCCCCGGCGATCACCCGGGCGCCGGCCCGGCCGAGCGCCACCGACTTGCCGCCCGGCGCGGCGCACATGTCGTAGACCAGCCCGCCGGTGATACCGCTGAAGCGGACCACCAGCGCGTGTGCCGGATCCTGGACCACGAAATCTCCTTCGGCGAAGCCCGGCAGGTCGGTCGGCCGGCGGTCGACCCGAAGGCCGGCCCCGAGCGGAGCCGCCGCGACCCGGATGCCGGCGTCGCTCCAGCGCCGATGCAACTCCTCCGGCTCCGCCCGGGCCGGCTGCACCACCAGCGCCGGGCGGGTGTTGTTCCATTCCAGCAGGCGGATCGTGCCCGCCGTCCCGAACCGCGCGACCCAGCGGCGAACCAGCCACTCCGGATGCGACCAGGCGGCGGCCAGTGCCTCCGCGGTTTCGGCGGGCGGAACCGCCGCTGCCGGCGCGGCCGCGATCTTCCGGAGGACCGCGTTGACGAACCCGGCCGCCCGGTCACCGGCAACTTCCCGTGCCAGGGACACGCTGGTGTCGACGGCGGCGTGGACCGGGATCCGGTCGAGCTGAGTGAGCTGGTAGGCCCCCAGCCGGAGGACGTCCTGCAGGGAAGGGGTGACGGTGTTCCAGCCGTGGGCAATGCGGGGTGCGAGGGCGGCATCCAGCACGGCCTGCTGGCGCAGCACTCCCGCGGCCAGTTCATGGGCCAGGCGCCGGTCCCGCTCGTCGGTGACGTCGGCGACACCGATGTCTCGGGCCCGGTCGAACGGCTGTCCCCGGCGGACGCCCTGCAGGATACGGAATGCCGCGCGGCGGGCGCCGAGTGCCGCCGGGGACGCTGGAGGCACGGAGAGGGACCGGGTCAGCCCAGCATGCCGCGCGCCGGGCTGGACGGGACCGCGGTTTCCCGGCGCGGCATTCGTCCGGCCATCCAGGCCAGGCGCCCCGCCTCCACCGCCAGCCGCATGGCCCCGGCCATGGCGACCGGATCCTCCGCCTCCGCCAGCGCGGTATTCATCAGGATGCCGTCGACGCCCTGTTCCATGGTGACGCAGGCGTCCGACGCGGTGCCGACCCCGGCGTCCACGATGACCGGGACGGAGAGCCGGCGCTTGATGGTACGGATGCTGTACGGGTTCAGCAGGCCGAGCCCGCTGCCGATGGGAGAAGCCAGCGGCATGACCGCCGCCGCGCCGGCTTCCTCCAAACGGAGCGCGGTGATCAGGTCATCGTTGGTGTAGGCCATCACCTGGAACCCCTCGGCTACCAGCGTCCGGGTGGCCTCGAGCAGGCCGGCGACGTCGGGCAGGAGTGTCTCGCGGTCGCCGATCACCTCGAGTTTCACGAATTCGTTGAATCCGGCCTCCCGGGCCAGCCGGGCATAGCGGATGGCTTCGTCGGCCGTGTAACAGCCGGCGGTGTTGGCCAGCAGGAAATGACGCGTGGGGTCGAGGTGATACAGCAGGCCCTCTTCCCTGGTCCGGTCCAGATCCACCCGGCGTACGGCGACCGTGACGACTTCGGCGCCCGACGCATCGATGGCCCGGACCATTTCGGCGTTGCTGCGGTACTTGCCGGTCCCGACCAGGAGCCGGGAGCGGAACGGCCGCCCGCCGATCATGAGCGGGGTGTCGATATCAAGAGAGGGTATGGTGACTGTCATTGGGAAACCTGCAGCGATGAGTACGCTGGTAAGATAATCACAGGACCGAGGACTTCAGACCCGGCGTGGTCGTCAGTTCTGCTGTTCTGGAGGCGTATAGTCGAGCAGCCGCGTCGGGCCGCGGACCACGACTCTCCATCCGGACGGCGTGGTGTCGCGCTTGAGCACGAAGCGGCGGAACGTGCCCATCGCTTCACGCTCTCCGGGGACGGTGCTGACGATTCCGGTCTCCACGACCGCGGAATCTCCTTCCCGGGTGAGTGGAATGCCGAGGGAAGTGAATGCCATGGTGTCCTGATCGTGGCAGGCGATTGCCGGCGGCTGGCCGCAGTACCCCCGGATCAGGCCGCTCGCCTGGATCCGGGCCAGCCATGCCCGGTCGTGCATCGGGCGGGTCGAATCCGGCGGCGCCAGGATGATCTCGTTCAGATAGATGTGCCGATTCCACCGGATCGGATTGGCGAGCGTGTCACGCGGAGTCAGGCTCGCCTTCAGGTTCTCCAGGGTCGTCTCATAGATCGGATGAACATCCTGGAGGTCAACCGGACGGAATGGCTGCGGTGGTTCCGCGCTGCAGGCGGCGAGCAGGACAGCCGCGATCACGATGTGGCGTTGCATGACAATCCAGGGACGAGTGGACGATAGCCCGCGGAGTCGGGGGTTACCCCCCTCCCACAAAATGCACCAGTTCGACCTGGTCGCCATCCCCGAGCCGGACCTCGGCCAGCCGGGACCGCCGGACGATCTCCCGGTTCACCTCCACCACGACCATCCGGGGATCGAGCCCCAGCTCGGTCAGCAGCTCATCGGCCGCCAGCGGGCCGGGATAGTGGCGGGGTTCGCCGTTGATGGTGAGGGTGATGGGCATTGGAGTCGAGAAGTCGAGGAGTCGAGGAGTCGAGGGGTCGAGAAGCCCATGGTCGAGAAGTCGAGTGGTCGAGAAGTCCAGGGTCGAGAAGTTGCGGTTACTGGAAGTTCTAAGCTCCCGGGACGTACTTGGGAAGCCGGGCCGCCCCGCTCCCTTCTCACTTCTCACCCCTCACCCTCTCCAGCATTTCCACAACCGCCTCGGCCGGATCACGTGCCAGCCAGGCGGCCGAGATGGTCGCGACACCCCAGGCGCCGGCCTGCAGGACCTGCCCGATGTTGGCGGCGGTGATGCCCCCGATCGCGATGACCGGCACTCCGGTGCGGCTGCAGCTCCGGACCAGCTCCGGACCGGCCGGCTTCACATCGGGATGGGAAGCGGTCTGAAAGATGGTCCCGGCGAGCAGGAAGTCCGCTCCTGCCAGGGCCGCTTCCTCGGCTTCGACCTCGGAGTGGACCGAGCAGCCGATCCACCCGCTTCCCATGACCGTTCGGGCGTCCGCCGGGGAGAGATCGCCCCGGCCGAGCTGTACCCCCTGGGCGCCGAGGGCCCGGGCAAGCTCCGGATGCCCATTCACCAGGACGGCGGCTTCGGGAGGCCGCGCGAGCGACAGGATCCGCCGGGCGGCTTCCGCCAGCCGGGCACCCGGGGCCCCACGATCCCGGGCGTGCAGCGCCACCGCGGGTCCGGCGGCGGCAATGGCGGCGGCCCGGACGCCGAAATCGGGCAGGTCGAGAATCCGGGCATCCGTAACGGCATGCAGGCGGGGGAGCGGCCTCACGCGAAGCGGTCACCGACCGCGACGCCGCGCCCCCGGACCCAGTCGGCCGCGGGCATGCGCCGTTTCCCGGCGGGTTGAACTTCCCGGATGAGCAGCGCGCCGTCGCCGGTCGCGATGGAAAGCCGCGCGCCGGTCTGGATCACGGTCCCGGCGGGGTCGGGGCCCGGTGGGGGCGCCTCCTGTACGCGTCCGCCGAAGAGCTTCACTTCGGTCTGCTTCAGGGTGGTCCACGCCGCGGGGTCCGGATCGAAGGCGCGGACTCTCCTGGCGCAGACGAGGGCCGGTTCGTCCCAGCGGATCCGGCAGAGGTCGCGGTGGATCTTGGGAGCGAAGGTGGCGGCGGAGGCATCCTGCGCTTCGGCGCGGATCCGTCCCGCCGACAGGGCCTCGAGAGTCTGTACCAGGGCATCGGCTCCGATCTGGGCCAACCGGGCGGTCAACTCTCCGCCGGTTTCCTCCGGCCCGATGGGGGTGCTCACCCGCTGATAGACCGGGCCGCTGTCCAGCCCGGCTTCCATCTGCATGATGCTGATGCCGGTCTCCGGCTCTCCGTTCAGGATGGCCCAGGGAATGGGCGCGGCGCCGCGGAGCCGGGGCAGCAGGGACGCATGAACGTTGATCATGCCCAGCGTCGGGGTGGCCAGCACCGCCGGGTTCAGCAGATGGCCATAGGCGACCACGATCCCGAGCTCCGCGTCGAGGTGGCGCAGGCTCTGCAGGAACACGTCGCCCAGGGGCTTCTGCGGCTGCAGGACCGTGATGCCGAGATCGGCGGCAACGGTCTTTACCGGCGGAGGTACCAGCCGGGAGCGGGAGCGGCCGCGGGCCTTGTCTGGTTGGGTGATGACGGCGGCCACATCGTGGCCGGCGGTCAGGAGCGCCTGGAGGGACGGCACCGCGAAGTCCGGGGTGCCGAAGAAAACGAGCCGCATTCAGGCCGAGCCCGCCGGTGCCTTCCCGACCTCGGTCACCACGTTGCCGTCCTTGTGCTCCTTGCGGTAACGGGTGATGAGCATCTTGCGCTTGATGGGCCCGAGATGATCGAGGAAGAGGATGCCGTCGAGGTGATCGATCTCGTGCTGGATGGCACGGGCCAGCAGGCCCGCGGCTTCCCGGGTGTACCGCCGTCCCTCCCGGTCGGTGGCTTCCACCGTGATGCGATCGGGCCGGGTCACCTCGGCGTAGACGTCCGGAATCGAGAGACAGCCTTCTTCGGCCGAATCCCGACCTTCCGCCTCGAGGATGACCGGGTTGACCAGTACCAGCCGGTCCTCGTCGACCTCCACGACGGCCACCCGGCGGGCCACCCCGACCTGGTTGGCGGCCAGGCCGATGCCCTTGGCGGCATGCATGGTCTCGAAGAGATCGTCGATGAACTGGCGGATCTCGTCGTTGACCTCGGGGATCTCGGGGCTGGCCTGTCTCAGAACCGGCGAACCCAGCAGGTGGAGGGGCAGCAGACTCATCCCTGGCCGGCTCCCGGGGCCTCCGCGTTCCCGATCTGAACGATGCGGTCCCGGCGGATCACGAGACTGGAGTCTCCGCTTTCCACCGTGACGCGATCATCCTTGATGTCCCGCACCTTTCCCATGATGCCGCCGCTGGTGACGACATCGTCTCCCTTCTTCAGGCCTTTGAGCAGTTCGGCGTGCTGTTTCCGCGCCTTGGACTGGGGCCGGATGATGAGGAAGTAGAACACCAGCGCAATCGCGCCGATCTGGAACAGCAGCAGGGCCATGCCGCTCCGGCCGCCGCCGGCGGGCTGTTGCTGCTGCAGCAGGGTGAATGCGAGGCTCGAGATCACGTGGCTCCCTGGTTGTGGTATTGCCGGAGCCACTCCGTGCTCCAGCGGTCGAACGTTCCCTCACGGATGCTGGCCCGGGCCTGCTCGGCCAGCCGGATGAGGAACCGGATATTGTGGATCGAGACCAGCCGCAGTCCGAGAATCTCCTCCACCACGAACAGGTGGCGCAGGTAGGCCAGGGAAAACCTGGTGCAGGTCTCGCAATCGCACCCGGGATCCAGCGGACCCTCGGCCAGCCGGTGCGCGGCGGCACGGATGTTCACCCGGCCGCGGCTGGTCCAGGCACTGCCATGGCGGCCGTTGCGGGTCGCCGCCACGCAGTCGAACAGGTCCACCCCCCGCCGGATTCCCTCGATCAGGTCCGCCGGAAATCCCACCCCCATAAGATAACGCGGGGTGGTGGCCGGCAGGACCGGGCCCAGAATCTCGAGCACCCGGTGCATGACCGGTTTGGGCTCCCCCACCGACAGGCCCCCGATGGCAATCCCGGTCCAGGGGCCGAGTGCCAGCGTCTCCTCCAGCGAGCGGAGCCGGAGGTCGTCGTGGATGCCGCCCTGGACGATGGGCCAGAGGGTCTGGCGGACCGTCCCGTAATCCGGCCGGCCGCCGGACCGTAATTCCTCGTGGCGTCGCCGGCAGCGTTCCAGCCAGCGGAGGGTGCGCTCCATGCCGTCCCGGGCGGCGTCATGGGAAGACTGGCCCGGCACGACGTGATCGAAGGCCATGGCGATGTCCGCGCCGAGGGCCCATTCGATCTCGATGGCGGACTCCGGTGTCAGCGTCCGGTAGGAGCCGTCCACGTGGCTCTGGAACTCGACACCGTGCTCGTTCACCTTGCGGAGCGACTCCAGCGAGAAGACCTGGAAGCCGCCCGAGTCGGTGAGCATCGGGCCGCCCCAGCGGGTGAACCGCTGAATGCCGCCCAGGGCGCGCACCACGTCCTCGCCCGGGCGGAGGTGCAGGTGATAGGTGTTTCCCAGGATGATCTCGGCTCCAGCGCGTCTCACCTCATCCGGGTCGAGGCCCCGGACCGCGCCATGGGTTCCCACCGGCATGAAGGCCGGCGTATGGACCAGGCCATGGGGCAGCGTGAGCGTGCCGGCCCGCGCCATTCCGTCGGTGGCTTCGAGGGAGAACTCGAACAAGGCGTCCACCCGGTCCGTCATATGATCACCATGGCGTCCCCGTACGAATAGAACCGGTACCGCTTCGCCACCGCATGCCGGTAGGCCCGCATCGTTCGTTCGGTTCCCGCCAGCGCCGAGACCAGCATGAGCAGGGTCGAGCGCGGCAGGTGGAAGTTGGTCAGCAGATGGTCCACCACCGTGAAGCGATAGCCCGGGAGAATGAGCAGCCGGGTCTCGCCCGGGCCGGGGGTGAGGCGGCCACCGGCTGCGGCGGCGCTTTCCAACGCCCGGACGACGGTCGTTCCGACCGCCCAGATCCTCCCGCCCCGGTCCCGGGTCTCCGCCACCTGGGCCGCCAGGGCCGGCGGGATCTCATAGCGCTCCGGGTGCATGGGATGGCGCCCGGGATCTTCGGTCTCAACCGGCTTGAACGTCCCCGGACCGACGTCCAGTTCAAGCCGGCCGAGCCGCACTCCTTTTCCCGCCAGGGCGCCCAGCACAGCGGGCGTGAAATGCAGGCCCGCGGTCGGCGCCGCGACGCTGCCCTCCCGCTCCGCGTAGACCGTCTGGTAGGCGACATCGTCCCCCGGCTCGGGAGCGCGGTCGATATAGGGCGGAAGCGGCAGCCGGCCGAACCGGGCCATGGCCTCGCCCGCGTCGGCGCCGATGAACCGCACCCGCCGGTATCCCTCCGGCAGGACCTCGAGCGTCTCGACCCACACATCCTGGCCCAGCCCAATCCGTTTCCCCGGGCGGAGCGCGCTTCCCGGCCTGCCGATGGCGATCCAGGTCTCGTCCGCGGCGGGATGGATGAGCAGGACTTCCGCGGGCGCGCCGGAGGGCCGGGTTCCCGGCAGCCGTGCGTGGCGGACGCGGGTGGTATTGATGACCAGCAGATCCCCCGCCGGAATCAGGGAGACGAGATCGCCGAAGGCGGCATCCTGGAATTCGGCCGCATCCGTCCCCCCTTCAGTGCTGCCGCTTTCCCGTCTGACCACGAGCAGCCGGCTGGCCGCACGATCCGCCAGCGGATACTGGGCGATCTGCTCCGGCGGGAGGTCGTAGTCGAAGTCAGAGGTGCGCATGGGGGGCAGACGGTCGGACGGTCGGACGGGCCGATGGTCCGACCGTCTCAATCGAACATCGTCCCCTGGCCGGCGGGGGGAGCAAAGCCGAAGCGTTTGTAGGCGAAAGGAGTGGCGCACCGGCCCCGGGGCGTGCGTTCGAGATAGCCCTGCTGAATGAGATAGGGTTCGTAGACCTCTTCCAGCGTCCCGGGATCTTCGGCCACGGCGGCGGCGATGGTGCCGAGGCCGACCGGGCCGCCGTTGAATTTCTCGATGATGGTCTTGAGGATCCGGCTGTCCATGTCGTCCAGCCCGAATTCATCCACGTTGAGACGGGTGAGCGCGTCCCGCGCCACGGGGCCGGTGATCCGGCCGTCGGCCTTGACCTGGGCGTAGTCCCGTACCCGCCGGAGCAGCCGGTTGGCAATCCGGGGCGTACCCCGGCTGCGGCGGGCGATCTCCGCGGTGCCTTCGGCGTCCGCCTCCACGTGCAGAATTCCGGCCGAGCGGCTGACGATGGTCTGGAGATCCTCGGGCGGGTAGAAATTCAGCCGTTCCACCAGACCGAACCGGGCGCGCATCGGCGGGGTCAGCAGGCCGAACCTGGTGGTGGCCCCGATCAGGGTGAACGGCTCGATGTCCATCGGGATGGTCTGGGCCTTGGGCCCGTCGGAGATCCGGACGTCCACCCGGTAGTCTTCCATCGCGGGGTAGAGAAACTCCTCCAGGGCCGGGCGCAGGCGGTGGATCTCGTCGATGAACAGGATGTCGCCCCGGGTGAGGGTGGTGAGCAGGCCGACCAGGTCCCCCGGCTTCTCCAGCACCGGGCCGGAGGTGGTCCGGATCTGAACCCCCATCTCCCGGGCGATGAGCATCGCCAGGGTGGTCTTTCCCAGCCCGGGCGGGCCGAAGAACAGCAGGTGGTCCAGGGTATCTCCCCGTCCCCGGGCCGCGTCGATCGCGATCTGGAGCGAGGTCTTGACCTGCTCCTGTCCCACGAACTCGTCCAGCCGGGACGGCCGCAGCGCGGCCTCCGCGCCGGACTCCTCCGGCAGAATGTCCGGGGTGGTGACCTGGAGGCGGGTCATGTCCGGCGGACCGACGGACCGACGGACTGGCGGACCGTTGAACGATGGCCGCACGCCACCCGGACTCGCGCAAACACCTGGCCCGCGGCCCGTCTGCCCGTCGGTCCGTCGGTCCGTCCGTCTTCAGCCGGCCAGCTTCGCATCCCACCTCACGGGCCGGTCGTTCTCGGTGATCAGGTGCCGGGTCTTGCAGGACACACAGCGGTCCAGCATCTGTTGCCGGCTCATCGGCACCAGCGCCCGGTTGGTTGTGCCGCACCGGGTACAGATCCACTCGGCGGTCCGCGCCACGACGGTCATGATTCAGCTTCCTCCACGGGATGTTGCGATCCACTGCAGGGCCCGGCGCACGACGATGGCGGTGTCCTGGTCCTGGCCGGGGGTGATGACCTGCCGTACCGCTTCCTCCGCCTGTGCCGCGGTGTAGCCCAGAGCGGTGAGCGCCTGAACGGCGCTTGCGCCCGGTCGATCCACGGCGGGAACGGTTTCGATATCCATGTCGTCGAACCGGTCCTGCAGCTCCAGCACCAGGCGTTCCGCCTTCTTCTTGCCGACCCCGCTCACGGTTGCCAGCGCGGCGATGTCCCGCTTGCGGATACTCTGGACCGTGCGATCGGTCCCCAGCGTGGAGATGATGGCCAGGGCCAGCCGGGGCCCGAACCCGCTGGCGCCGAGCAGCCGGCGGAACACAGCCCGGTCGAGCGGGCGGTCGAACCCGTACAGCGACCAGCCGTCCTCCCGGACGACCAGTTCGGTAAACAGGCGGACCCGGGTGCCGGTCGGCGGCAGTCGTTCGAGGACGCCGAGCGGAACCACCACGGCGTAGCCGGTGCCTCCGTCGGTTTCGAGGACGATGGTATCGCCGTCCCGCCCGGCGAGGGTCCCCGATACGGTGGCGATCATGGCGTGGCGGCAAGCCGCCGCCGGGGGTCGGCCTGCAGCAGGAGATGTGTCAGCGCCAGCGCCACGCCGTCCGCCGCGTCGGCCGGTTCGGGCGGGTTCCGCAACCGGAGCAGTTTCTCCACCATGTAGGCGACCTGGTTCTTCTGCGCCCCGCCCCGTCCCACGACCGTCTTCTTCACGATGGCCGGGGGATACTCGGCGATCGTGAGGCCGGCCGACACGGCCGCCAGCAGGATCACGCCCCGGGCATGGCCCAGCGTCACGGTGGTCCGCACGTTGCGCCCGAAGAAGATGTCCTCCACGGCGACCACGTCCGGGGTGTGTCGCGCGATGAGTTCGGTGATGCCCAGGTGGATTTCCCGCAGCCGCTCCGGCAGCGGCGGCCGGCCCCGGATGCGCAGCACGCCGCATTCCCAGAGCCTGAAGGCGCCCTTCTCCGAGACAACGAGCCCGTACCCGATCTGGGCGGTGCCGGGATCGATGCCCAGCACCTTCACGGCGAGGCCCGCGTCAGTTGGACGCCTCCGCCAGCTGGGAGGCATCGATGTCGAAGTTGGCGAACACCTTGGCGACGTCGTCCAGTTCTTCCAGCGCCTCGACCAGACGGAGCACCCGTTCGGCGTCGGACCCCTCCACCTTCACCGTGTTCTTCGGCACCATGGCCAGCTCGGCGGACTCGATTTCGATGCCGCGTGCCCGGAGTCCGTCCTGCACGGAATGGAACGTGGTCGGGCTGGTGGTGACGATGTACTGGTCTCCATCCCGCTCGAAATCCTCGGCCCCCGCCTCGAGCGCCGCCTCGAGCATGGTTTCTTCGTCACCCTTGCCGGCGGGGAGGTAGATCAGACCCTTGTGATCGAACATCCAGGCCACCGAGTTCGAGGCCCCGAGATTGCCCCCGTTGCGGCTGAAGGCATAGCGGATGTCCGCGACGGTGCGGTTGGCATTGTCGGTGGATGCCTCGATGATGATCGCGGCTCCGCCCGGGCCGTACCCCTCGTAGGTCACTTCCTCGTAGGACGCGCCCTCCAGCTCACCGGTGCCCTTCTTGACCGCGCGGTCGATGTTCTCGTTGGGCATGTTCGCGGCCTTGGCCGCGTCGATCGCGAGCCGCAGCCGGGGGTTGCCGCCCGGGTCGCCGCCGCCGGCCCGCGCGGCAATCGTGATTTCCCGGATCAGCTTGGTCCAGGCCGCGGCCCGGCGCTGATCGGTCACCGCCTTCTTGCGCTTGATCTGTTTCCACTTGCTGTGGCCGGCCATCGCCACCTCCTCCGGCGTCCGTTCAATCGGGGATTCGAGGGCCAAACTTAGCCGGTGGTCTCACCCCGGGCAACGCGAAGGCTTGACCCGTTGAGGCCGGGCCGCTAGCATCAACGCCCTATGTCTATCTCACGGAAAATCGGGGTGTTAGCCGTCTTCCTCGCGGCCGCTACCGGCTGCCGGGACGAGCCCCCCAAGCCGCCCTCGGTGGGCGAGGCCATGCCGAACCTGCCGCTGCCGCCGCAGTCCGCCGTGCTGGGACGCGAAGGGAGCACCGACGCCCTGGCGATCACCTTCATCAGTTCCTGGTCGCCGGACTCGATGGCGGACTATTACCGGGGCATGCTGACCCACGGCGAATGGACCCTGGTGAGCGATACCCGGGATCGCAAAGGGGTCATCGCCCTCTACGCCGAGCGCAGCGGACCGCCCCTCTGGGTCCGGATCTGGCGGGACAGCACGGTCAACGGTTCGCTCGTGACGCTGGCCGGAGCGGTTCCACCGCCGGATTCCACGGC
The DNA here is from genome assembly GCA_050183505.1 of Gemmatimonadales bacterium. Taxonomy (GTDB): domain Bacteria; phylum Gemmatimonadota; class Gemmatimonadetes; order Gemmatimonadales; family GWC2-71-9; genus JBFXBG01. The sequence goes on from JBFXBG010000001.1 coordinate 77,802, forward strand.
GGACACCACCGCGGCGGCCGCGGTACCGGACAGCGGAGCCAAATAGGTGAGACGTAAGAGGTGAGAGGTGAGAGGGGTGTCTTCATCTCGCTCCGATGGGGATGACCAGGCCCTCTCACCTCTCACCTCTATCCCTCCTCCGGGTCCAGCATGTCCTCGAACCGCAGCCACCGCTGGTAGAAGTACAGGTCGACGAATCCGGTCGGCCCGTTGCGGTTCTTGGCGACGATGAGTTCGGTGGCGCCTTCCATGCCCTGGCCCGGCCGGTACATCTCCTCCCGATAGACCCCCAGAACGACATCGCAGTGCTGTTTCACCGCGCCGAGCCCGCCGAGGTCATCCAGCGTGGGGCGGGGATCCTCGCGGCGGGCGATGGCCCCGGTGAGCTGGACCAGCGCCAGTACCGTCACGTTCCGGTCCAGGGCCAGGCCCTTGAGCGCCCGGATGGCGAGGGCCAGGGTCTCCTCGGAGGTCGGCCCCGAGCGGGGTGGCTCCACCATCTGCAGTGAATCCACGATGATGAGCGCCCGCGGCGGGACCATCCGCAGCTGATCGGTGATTTCGCTGAAATCCTGTCCGTAGAGCGGGCGGAAGGTGAGCGGCAGGTCCCGGATCCGGAGCGCGGCCGCGCCGACGGAGGCCCGGGTGGCGTCGTTCAGCCGGCCGCTCCGGAGTTCATCGATGGCTGCCCGGCCTTCCAGCGCGATGGACCGTTCGATCAGACGCTCTTCGGTCATCTCACCGGAGAAGAGAATGGTCGGCGTGCCCAGCCGGGCGGAGCGGATGGCGATACCGAGGGCCAGGGCCGACTTCCCGCTGCCGACATCACCGGCCAGGACGATCAGATCCCGCCGGCGGAAACCGCTGCCCAGCATCCGGTCCAGCGAGGGGAAGCCGGAGGGTATCGTGTCCTCGGCGGGGGTCCCACCGGCCGCGGCGTCGACCCGGGCCACGATCGCCTGCGCGCTCGAGGGCCGGGACTGGCGATCGGGGGATTCCGGTGATGGTGGCATGGAACAAAGGTAAGAGGTGGGCCGGGAGACGTGAGAGGGGTGGCGGTCCGGGCATCTCCGCCCTGACTCACTTCTCGCCTTTCCACAACGCCGTCCAGCCCACCGCCAGGATGACGACCACCGCCTGCTGGATCCAGGGACCTTTGCCGATCATCGGGGCGAACAGCGGGATCGGTGACAGGACCAGGAGATGGACCCCCATGGTGAAGAACAGGTTCCCGGTGCGGATGTAGATCCAGGCCAGGAACAGGGCCAGGCCGAGGAGCAATCCCGCCTGCTGGATGAGGGCGGGGGCGCCGAGCTGGCTGAGTCCGGCCCAACCGGCGGCCAGCGGTGGAAGCAGTGCCAGGAGCTGGGAAATCACCAGGGCCCGCCCCAGTCCCTGAAGGCTGGGCGCGGCGGAATCCCGGTGAAAGAGGAGGTAGAGCTGGGGGAGGAGAAACCCACGAAACACCAGCCCGTCACGAAAGACCGCGGGCAGGGGGGCCAGCGCGCGCCGGGCCACGAGGAACGGCCGGTTCATGAGGTCCGGGTGCGGCAGGATGCCCTGTTCGGCCACCACCCGCGGGAGGGCCCCGATGACCTGGGACGCGGCCCAGAGCATCACCACCATGCCGAGGCCGCCGAGCAGGCGTCCGGCATCGAGGCCGGCGTCATCCGGTTCGATGGCGGCGGAATACAGCATGATGCCGACCAGTGGGAAGGCCGCGAGGATCCCCCACGCGAGATCCGGGGTGACGATCCCGGCGGTATGGTCGGGAATGACGTGGCCCCAGGATACGCGGGCCGCCAGGAACGGCCCGATGCCGGCCAGCGCGGTGGCAAGTGCCGGAAGTACCAGCAGGGCCGCGCGCCGGCTCCGCCTGACCCGCTGGTACACGGCTATCCCTGCGCCTTGCGGGTGCGGAGGACATCGCGCGCCGCCCGGGCGGCGGCGGCGAGCGCTTCTCCGGCATCGGGTCCGCCGGTCTCCCGGGCCGGAGCGATCAACTGAGTCAGCGCTTCGAGGGCCGATTCCGGACTGGATGTGCGCAACTGCGTGAGGGAGGCGTTGAGGGCCCGCCGGAGGGGCGGGGGAAGTGTGAGCGTCGCCAGCCGGCGCTCGAGCGCCGTGATCCGGCGCCGGTGGGATCGCTCGGCGGGGGGCGGCACGATCAGGAGGTCCAGGGCGGCACGGGTCGTAAGCCAGAGGGCGAAGACCCCCTCCCGGCGGGGGCCGCGGGCCGTGCCCGCCAGTCCGCGGAGCAGCGTCACCTCCGGGGTCTCGCCGCTCATGCCATGCTCTCCCGCACTGCCGCCAGCACATCCTCCGGCAGAATCCGGGTCATGCAATGGTGGTGGCCCAGGGGACATCGCTCCGTGCCCCACGCCGTGCAGGGCCGGCAGGGCAGAGACTGCTGGATGACCCGGGCTTGGGGGGAATACGGAAAGAAGCCGAATTCCCGCACCGTGGGTCCGAACAGCGCGACTACCGGTGTCCCGACTCCGGTCCCCATGTGCATCACACCGGTGTCTCCCGAGACCAGGACCCGGGCCCGTTCCAGGAGCGCGCCCGTCCCCTGCAGCCCGAACTCCCCGGCGGCGATGGCGGTCCGGGGCCGGTCCCGGGCGACCGCGGCCGCCATCTCCCGGTCACCGGGGCCGCCGACCACGACGCTGTCCCAGCCTTCCGACTCCAGACGGTCCACCAGGACCTGCCAGCCGGCCGCCGGCCATTGTTTGGTGGCATGGGCCGCGCCCGGCGCGAGGGCGGCCAGCGGACGGTCCCGGCCCAGGCCGCGGGCCTCGAGCCAGGCGGCCGCGTCCCGCCGCGCCGCGGGTGCCAGGTGGAACTCGGGCGGACCGCCGTCGGGCCGGACGCCCAGACCCCGGGCCGCATCGAAGTACCGCTCCGGAACCGGGATGGAACGGGGATAGACGTTGCGTTTGAACCGGATCAGGATCTCCCGGGCAGCCCGGTGTTTCCGGTAGCCTCGCCAGCGTCCGGGGACCAGCAGCCGGAGCATGCGGGTCCGCAGGCTCCCGTGCAGGTCGAGCAGGTGGGTGAATCTGCCGGCCCGGAGCCGGGCAGCCAGAGTCCCCAGCGCTTCACCCGGAGCGAGTGTCAGTACCTGGTTCAATCTCGGGTTCTCCGCCAGCAGCGGGGCGAAGGCGGCCTTGGTCAGGAAGGTGATCTGCCCGTCGGGATACGCCTGGCGCAGCGCCCGGAGCAACGGTGTCGTCAGCAGCACGTCCCCGATGGAGCTGAATCGGACGGCGAGAAGTCGGGGCGGTGTTGGCGGGGGCGTCACGGCGCGGGAATGTACCGGCCGGTGGGGGGAGCGGCAACTCAGACCAGACGGCCGGGGCGGCCGGGGCGGCCAGGACGGCCAAGACGGCCAAGATGGCCGGGACGGTCCGTCGGTCTGACGGTCCGTCTTTCCGTCCTGCGGGATTACCTTTCCTCATATGCCGCGTCCGAAGAGCATCCTGTGGGTCGATGACGAGGTCGAGAGCCTCACCTCCCAGATCCTGTTCCTGGAAGAGCACGGTTTCTCCGTCGAGAAGACGGCGCACGGCGATGATGCGCTGGTGCTGCTGCAGCGGCAGCCCTACGGGGTGGTCCTGCTGGACGAACACATGCCGGGGCGGCGCGGCCTGGACCTCTTCCGGGATATCCGGGCGATCGACCATGCCATGCCGGTGGTCATGATCACCAAGAGCGAAGAGCAGGATACGCTCAAGGACGCGATCGGCGCGGAGGTCTCCGATTACCTGGTCAAGCCGGTCAACCCGCGCCAGGTCCTGACGGTGGTGACCCGGCTGATCGAAGGCGACCGGATCCGCCAGCAGCGTCTCTCCCGCGATTTCGCGACCCGGTTCCGGGAACTGGAGAGCCGCCGCTCCGCGGCCCTGTCCTGGCGGGAATGGATCGAGCTGGTGGCGGAGCTGGCCGAGTGGGAGGTGCGGCTGGGCCAGGTGGACGAGCCCGGCCTGCAGGAGGCGCTTTCCAGCCTGCAGGCGAGCCTGCGGCAGGACTTCGCCCGGTTCATCGAGCGGCACTACCCCGAATGGCTGAACGACGATGCCAGCGACCGGCCGCCGCTCTCGGTCGACATCGGCGCCGAGTTCCTCCAGCCGGTGCTGAAGGAACACGGCAAGGTGATGCTGGTCGTGGTCGACTGCCTCCGGCTGGATCAATGGGAAGTGCTGCGGCCGCTGATCAGCTCCCAGTTCGATGTCGAAACGGCCCACTATTTCTCGATTCTTCCGACGGCGACGCCGTTCGCCCGGAACGCGATCTTCAGCGGCCTGTTTCCCGCGGAGCTGGCGTCGCGGCACCCCGACTTCTGGCGTAACTCGGATGAGTCGAGCCTCAACGCCCATGAAGCGGAGCTCCTGCTGGAGCAGATGGCGGAGTTGACCGGCCACGGTGTGCCGGTCCGCTACGAGAAGGTCTTTACCGCGGCCGACGGTGAGGCCCTGCTGAAGCGGTTGCCCGCCCACCTGGCGCAGGAGGGGGTGACGGCCCTGGTCTTCAATTTCATCGACCAGCTGACTCACGGCCGGACCGAGAATTCGACGCTCTACGAGGTCGCCCGGGACACGCCGGCGCTCCGGAGCCTGACCCGCACCTGGTTCGAGCGCTCACCGCTCTGGGATGCGCTCCGCGAAGCCGAACGCCGGAACGTGCCGGTGCTGCTCACCACCGATCACGGATCCATCCACTGCCACACCCCGGCGACGATCTACGCCAAACGGGATGCGACGGCCAATCTGCGCTACAAGTTCGGGGAGGATCTCCGGACCCAGGACCGGGATGCGGCGGTGGTGGTGGACGATCTGCGGAGCTGGGGCCTGCCCGCGCGGACCCCCAACACCCGGATGGTGCTGGCCACCGGCGACCGGTTCTTTGTCTACCCGACGAAGCTCCGCGAATACCAGGCCCGCTACCGGGGTGCCTTCCTGCACGGCGGGGTGACGCCGGAAGAAGTCATTCTGCCGATCGCCCTGCTCATGCCGCGGAAGGCGCGGTGAGAAGGCGGGCGGTCCGACGGTCCGACGGTCCGACGGCCGGGCTTGAACCCTGCGCCGGGTACGGCAACCCGAGGCCGCCCGTCTGGCGGTCTGCCCGTCTGCCCGTCCGCCCGTCCGCCCGTCCGCCCGTCTGAGCCCATGTCCACCGAGCTCCGTCTGCTCCGCTACATGCGCCCCTACCGGGGGCTGTTTCTGCTGGGGATCGGGACCACGTTTCTGGCCTCGGTCCTCGACGGCTTCACGGTGGTCGTGCTGATCCCGCTCCTCAAGCACCTGTTCCACACCGCGGGCGCCCTGAGCCAGTCCACCCAGCTGGAGGCGGCCATCGACTGGCTGCTGCGGCCGGTGCTGGCCGGCGCCGGCCCGGGCCAGGCGGTGGCGCGGATCGTCGCGGTGATGCTGGCGGGGCTGCTGCTCAAGAACGTCATGGGCTACGCCTCCAGCCAGATCAACGTCGCCATGCAGGAAGGCCTGGTGCGGGATCTGCGGCGGGAGCTGTTCCAGCATCTGCTGCGACTGGATCTGGATTTCTTCCAGCGCACCCGGGCCGGGCAGCTCATCGCCGGGATGATCAGCGACGTCGATCAGACCAAGACGGCGGTCACCGCCGCGCTGGCGTCGTTCTTCCAGAACTTCGTCGTGATCGCCGTGACGCTGGTGATCCTCGGCCTCACGTCCTGGAAGCTGACCCTGCTCACCGTGGCCACGGCGCCGGTGCTGGTGCTCGGCATCCAGGTCCTGCTGCGCCGGCTGCGGCAGCATTCCCGTGCCCGGGCCGAGGAACGCGGGGAGATCACCGCGACGGTGGCCGAGCGGCTCGGCGCCATCAAGCTCATCCGGGCCTACGGGGCGGAACAGATCGAGTCCGAGCGGTTCCACCGGCAGTCGGACCGCTACCGCAAACGGGTCATCCGGACGCAGCGGTATTCGTCGCTGACGAGCCCGGTGAGCGAGATCTTCGGCGGCGTCCTGGTGATTCTCATCGTGTACGCCGGGACGCTGCCGGTCTTCGGGGCCGGCGGCACGCCGATGAGCCCGGCCGCGCTGATCACGTTTCTGATCGCGTCCCTCAAGATGATGTCGCCGCTGAAGTCGATCACCCAGTTCCCGGCCGTGCTGGCCGTGGCCCTGGCCAGCGCGGAACGGGTCTTCGCCCTGCTGGACCTGCCCGCGACCGACCAGGACCGCCCGGACGAGGCGCCGGCGGTGTTCCGGCGGGAGATCGTGTTTGACGGAGTCTCGTTCCGCTACGGCGACGGCGACCCGGTGCTCCGGGACGTGAGCTTCACCGTGCCCAAGGGGGCGGTGCTGGCCATCGTGGGGCCGTCCGGGGCGGGGAAGACCACCCTGGTCGACCTGCTGCCCCGCTTCCATGATCCGGTCGCCGGCCGCATCCTGATGGACGGCGCCCCGCTCGCCGGCCTGACCCGGAGTTCGCTCCGCCGGCTCATCGCGGTGGTGGGTCAGGACACCCAGCTGCTCAACGATACCGTCGCGGCCAACATCGCCTACGGCAGCCCGGGCGCGAGCCGGGACCAGGTCGTCCGGGCGGCGACTGCGGCCAACGCCGCCGAGTTCATCGCCCAGCTTCCGGCCGGTTACGAGACCATGCTGGGGGAACGCGGTACCCGGCTCTCAGGCGGTCAGCGCCAGCGGATCGCCATTGCCCGGGCCCTGCTGCGCGATGCGCCGATCCTGATTCTGGATGAAGCCACCAGCGCGCTGGATGCGGAATCCGAACGGCTGGTGCAGGAGGCGATCGACCGCCTGATGACCGATCGCACCGTCTTCGTGATCGCCCACCGGCTGGCCACCGTGCGGCATGCCGACCGGATCATCGTGCTCAGCGAGGGACGGATCGTCGAAGCGGGAAACCACGAGGAACTGTATCAGCGCGGCGGGCTCTACCGCCGGCTGTACGACCTCCAGTTCCGGGACGCCCGGGCCACGACCGCGACTGAAGGAGACTGAGAACTGAGGAGTGAGGAGTGCTGAGTGACTGAGCCTGTGATCGGGCCGGGGCCGCGGGTGCTGCTGGTCGATCATTTCGATGACGGCCGGCATCACCATGGTGGCCTGCGCCAGCGGGCCCTGGAACGGCTCGGGTGCGCGGTCACCACCTTGAACCTGGCGCGGACCGGCTGGCTGGACCGGCTCTCCCGGCGGGACCTCGCCGCGCGTCTCGAACGCGCCTGCCGCCAGATCGCGCCCGAGCTGGTCATCGTCGTGGGAGACGATCCGGTCAGCGCCGAAGAGCTCCGGGTACTGCGGGGCGGATCCCACAGCCGCTGGGTGCACTGGTATCCGCGGCCGGTCGACCCCACCGCGCTGGCCGGGGCCTACGATCTTCTGCTGCTCCCGACCGAGGCACTCGGCCGGGAAGCAAGGCACCGGCTCGGCTGCTGGAGCCTGGTGCTCCCTCCGGCCTGTGATCCGTCGTTTCACCGCCCGCTTCGGGTGCGGGATCCGTTCCGCTCGAATCTGGTCTTTGCCGGCACCGCCACGCCCTACCGCGAGTCGGTGCTGCAGGAACTGGTCGAGTTCGGGCTGGTGCTCTGGGGCCCGGGCTGGAAGAAGACCGGCCTGCGGGACTACTGCCTGGGCGAGGCGCTCTCGGCGGAGAACTACGTCCGGGCCAATGCCGGTGCCACGGTGGCACTGAATCTCGGCCGTGAGGCGCCCGAGACGACCGATCGGGATTCGGTCCTCCCCCGGCTCTATGAGATCGCCGCCATCGGGACCGCCCAGATCGCCGACCGGGCGGCGGAAGCCGGCGCGGGTCTGGATCCGGAATCCGAAGTGCTGGTGGGGAAGAAGCCGGCGGCCGTCAAGACCGCCGTCCGCCGGCTCCTGGCGGAGGCGGCCCTGCGGGAAGAACTCTCCAGCGCCGCCCGGCGGACCGTCCTCCGCCGGCACACCTACATGCACCGGATGGCGGAGTTGCTGAAGGCCGTCACCAAAGGGGGAGGACTGAGGACTGAGGACTGAGGACTGAGGACTGAGGGCTGAGGACTGAGGGCTGAGGACTGAGGGCCTTCAGTCCGCGGTCCTTTTCCCTTCCGGCAGCACGCCGGTTTCAATGAAATGGCGGTAGTAGCGCAGATATTCCTCCGCCATGACCCGGTGGGAGAACCAGGCTTCGGCCCGCGCGCGGCAGGCATCCGGGTCCACCTGGTCGATCGTGCCGGCCGCGGCGACCAGGTCTTCCAGCGTGTCTCCCAGGCGGCCGACGGCGGGCGAGACGATCTCGGGCAGCGACCCGCGCCGGGTTCCGATGACCGGGGTGCCGCTCATCAACGCCTCGGCCAGCGTGAGCCCGAAGGGCTCATCCCACAGGGCCGGCATCCAGAGGCAGCGCGCCCCGGCCAGCCAGTCGGTCTTCTGCCGGCCGTCGACCTCGCCCACGAATTTCACCAGCCGTTTGAACGACGGACGCCATCCGCCGGCAATGACCAGGCGGCGGTTGGTCCGGAGCGCGGCTTCGATGGCCAGGTGGTAGCCCTTCTCCCGGTGCAGCCGGCCGATGAAGAAGTCGTAGTCGTCCTTCTCGCGGCGGAACTCGTACTCCTCCGGATCGATCCCGTTGTAGACGAACGCCCGGCTCTGATTCCGTTCGGCGTGGTTGGCGCTGACGAAGATCGTGTCGGGAGGGGCGGTCCGGCCCGGGCGGAGGTTGCCTTCCAGGGTCCAGACGTAGGGCACCTGCGGGCGGGTCGTGAGCGGCGCGAACGAGTGGACGATCTCGACGCCGGCCGGCACCAGCGGGGTCAGATCGAAGCCCGGCGCCCGCGCCCGTTTGAGATCGACCGGTACCAGCCTCGCCTCGGGGACCTTCGAGCCGGGACCGGCGATGAGGACGACCTCATGGCCCAGCTGGGCCAGGCCCCGGGCCAGCCAGACCACGACCCGCTGGGTCCCGCCGTATCCCTTTACCGGAAGCCGATCATGGAAGTAGAGCGCGACTTTCATGGCGGGCGGGAATGTACCCGGGCGCCGGGCGGCCGCCAAGCGACATCGGGTTGCTCTGCGGTGGAGCCATGGTGAGTTTTACTGCACGGCGGGCCGTCCGGCCCGCGGGCAACGCTGCCAGGAGCGCCCTGTGGTCCCGATTTCCGGTTTTACGATCGTCCGTAACGCCATCAAGCTGGATTTCCCGGTCGTGCCCAGCATCCGATCGCTCCTGCCGGTCTGCGAGGAGGTGATCGTCAATGTGGGGAAGTCGGAAGACGAGACCCTGGATCTGATCCGGTCCATCGATGATCCCCGGATCCGGATCATCGAGACCGAATGGGACATGACCATCAAGAACAAGGTCCTGGGCGACGAAACTCTGCGCGCCATGCGGGCCTGCCGCCATCCCTGGGGGATCTACATCCAGGCGGATGAAGTGCTGCATGAGGACGGTGCTGCGGCCCTGGCCCGGGCCATTCAGGACAACGACCGGGACGCCCGGGTGGAGGGCCTGCTGGTGCGGTACCTCCACTTCTACGGAGACCTCAATACCATCGCGGTGAACCGGCGCTGGTATCGTCGTGAGGTCCGGGCGGTGCGTCTGGATCCGGCCCTGGATATCAGGCCCTATCAGGGGGCGCAGGGATTCCGGGTGGGTCCGGACCATCGGAAGATCCGGGCCCGGCTCACCGAGGCGCGGATGTTTCATTACGGCTGGGCCCGGCCCGCCCAGGCGCTGCGCAACAAACGGGAAGTCAACCGGACCCTGTATCCCTGGTCCCGGGAGAGCGAGGCCCGGCGACCGCTCCTGCCCTGGTTCCCGGGCCTGACACCGTTCACCGGGACCCATCCGGCCGTCGCGCAGACATGGGTCGCGGAGCGTTCCCACGATCCGGAACGCCAGGTCGAGCCGCCTCGATTCCAGTGGGAGCATCTGCGGTTCTATGCCTCGGATGTCATCGAGCGGCTGACCGGCGAGCGGGTGTGGGAGTTCCGCAACTACAAGCTGGTCTGATTGCCGGACTACCCAGGGTGCGGGCGCGCCCTCGCCGCCGCAAGGGCCCGATGACCGACGACCTCCGGATCCTCGCCTGCCCCCGGACTCACGAGCGGGTCGTCCAGTTGATGGCCCGCTGGCCCCGCGGGCGCGCCCTCGACCTGGGCGCGGGAAGCGGCGCGCTTGCCCTGCGGCTCCGGGACCAGGGCTTCGCGGTCGAAGCCTGCGATCTCTCGGCTGAAGAGTTCAAGGTGCCCGGGATTCCGTTCCGACCGGCGGATCTGGCCCGGCCGCTCCCGTATCCGGACGCCGCTTTCGACTATCTCACCTGCCTCGAGACGATCGAGCATCTGGAAGACCAGTTCGCCTTTGCGCGGGAATGTTTCCGGATCCTCGCACCCGGCGGCCGGCTGGTTGTGACCACGCCCAACGTGCTCGGTCTGGCCGCCCGGTGGCAGTACTTCTGGACCGGTTTCTTCCCGCTTGCGCCGAGGCCGGTCAATGAATTCCGGCACGCCCCGGCGCACGACCACATCCACCTGATCTCCTATTATGAACTCCGGTACCTGCTCCGCCGCGCGGGTTTTCTGATGGAGGAGGCGCTGACCGACCGGTGGCGCCGGCACGCCCTGGTGCATCTGTGGGCCTGGCCCAAACTCTGGCTCGAGACAAGGCTGGCGCTCGGCCGGGAGCCGGATGCGGAACAACGGCGGGCCAATCGGGAGATCGCGCAGCACATGCTGTCCTGGGACCTGCTGCTGGGACGTACCCTCATTGCCGTGGCGCGGAAGCCCGGAGTGGAGGCCTCGTGACGATCCGTCGGGAGCAGTACCCGTTCGTCGTGGCCGGCGTTCTCACGGCGATACAGGCCGGCACCGCCGTCTGGCGGATGACGGTGATGTTCCGCGAAGGGCTGGCGGTCGGGTTCCGGCCGCTGGTGCTCTCCGCCGGCCTGGCCGAGGAGCTGCTGCTGGCGCTGGCGATCGGGCTGGCGGCGTGGTGGTGGCTCCCGGCGGATGAACGGACCGGCCACGGCTGGGCCCTCCGGTTCCTCGGGCTCGTCTGGGGACTCGCGCTGGGCACCTACGTGGTGGGGCTGGTGTGGCACTTCGATCACCGGGTGACCTGGGCCCTGCTCCTGGCGCTGAGCATCGCGGGCGCCTGGGCCCGGCGTTCCCACGGATCCACAGGGATCGCGCCCCCGGCGCTGGCCGGGTCCAGGCCGGTGCTCTGGGCGGCGGCCGCCGTCTGGCTGCTGCAGCTGCCCCATCTCTTCTTCCCGTACCACTGGACCGATACCAAGGACATCTGGGCCTGCCGGGCCGTGGCCTTCGAGCAGCTTGGATTCCGGGGCATCTTCGAGTGCCTGGACCCGCCGCGGCCTCCGCTGCAGTCGGTGCTTCTCTGGCTGGGGCATACCAACCAGACCATCGAAGGCCGGCTGCTGCCGTTTCTGATGGTCGGTGCCGCGGGCCTGGTGGTCTATCGGCTGCTTCGGGAGCTGAGCCCCCGGCTCGCCCCCTGGGGGCTGTTCTGGTTCTTCGCCACCGTCCGGATCTACCAGGGCTCGGTCAGCAACTACGCGGACGTTCCGACCATGATCGCCATCCTGGTCGGGATCGCCGTCGCCGCCGATCGCCGCGGAGTCCTGCTGCGCTCGCCAACCCAGGCCGTCCTGCTCGCGTTCGTCGCCGGAGCCGTGGCGGCGCTGATCAAGCGGGACGGTGTGGTGATGATCGGGATCGGGACCGCGGTCGTCCTCTTCTTCCAGCGGGGCCAGTGGCGCCTCCGGAGCTTCGCCGGCGTGGCCGGCGCCGCCGTCGGCATCCTGGCGTGGACCCTGCGCCCGGGCTGGCTGCAGGCGCCCCCGGTGTACACCATCGAGCCTCCCGGCCCGGGGGTACTGCGGGTGCTGATCACGATGCTCTACGGGATGCAGGGCCAGGCCCTCTCCCACTACGGCTACGGCATGTCGATCTGGCTCTGGGCCATCCTGGCCGTCTGGCTGTATCTGAGAAAGGACGCGCCGGCGCCGAGCCCCACGGCGCGGCAGTGGACCTGGGTTGCGCTCGTCGGGTGGGCCGGGCTCATCGGGATCTATGCCGGGCAGGTCCTGACCGGCCATGAGGGACGGGGGTCACTCTACGTGATCCGCACGGCGTTCGGACGCCACATGGTCCACATGTTCCCCTTCGCGCTGCTCAGCGCAATCGGTTTCGCGGAAGCGCTCCGGATGCGGCCGGAAGGCGGGGGCGCCCCGGAAGGAGAATCGTGAGCGTATCGCTGACCGTCATCATCCCGACCCTGAACGAGGCCGGTCAGATCGCCGACCTGGTGCGGAGTCTGAGCTGGGCCCATGAGGTGGTGGTGGCCGATGGCGGATCGACCGACGCCACCGTGGCGCTGGCGCGGGAAGCGGGCGCCCGGGTCATCGAAGGGACCGGGCCCACCATCGCGGCACAACGAAACGCCGCGATCGCGGGCGCGTCGACGGAATGGGTCTTCGCCCTGGATGCCGACGAGCGGATCCCGGATGCTCTGCGGGACGAACTGGCCCGCACGCTGGTCTCGCCCGGTCATACCGCCTACCGGGTCAGGCGGCAGAACTACTACCTGGGCCGGGAACTCACCCGGGGACACTGGGGCCGCGACTGGGTCACCCGGCTCTTCACCCGGGACCAGCGCTACATCGAGCGGCGGGTCCATGAAGGTCTGGAGCCGGTGGAGAATCCCGGCCGGCTCGACGCGCCGCTGCTGCACTCGCCCTACCGGGACCTCTCGCACCAGCTGGAGAAGATGGAACGGTATGCCCGGTGGGGCGCCCTGGATCTGCGCGACCGGGGCCGGCGAGCCCGCTTCCGGGATCTGGCCTGGCGGCCGGTGGGACGGTTTGTCCGGGCCTGGATCCTCCAGGGCAACATTCTCGACGGCCGGTTTGGATTCGTCACCTCGCTGCTGGGGGCCTGGGGCGTCTTCCTCAAGTACGCCCATCTCTGGGCCCTCGAGCGGTCCGCGGATCCATGAGCCGGCCCGGCGGCCAGGTGCTCCGGTACGGCATCTTTCAGCCGGGACGAGCCGGAGACTTCGTTCTCACCACCGGCCTGTTCAATGCGCTGCGTGAAGAGTGCCCGGGGTGCCACCTCACGGTCGTGGTCGGCCCGCGGTCCAGGGAGCTGGCCCGGGCGCACCCGGCCATCGACCGCGTGGTGGTGCTCGACCAGAGCCCGGTCCATCTGGCGGCGATGCTCGCGGCCCTGCTGCGCCACCGGTTCGCGGCCTGGATCGATCCCAAGCCCCATCCGAGCCGCAACAGCGTGATCGCCGCCCGCCTGGTGCGGGCGGACCGGCGGATCGGCTGGAACGGGTCCAGCCGGGTCTTTGACCTGGCGCTCCCCGCCCCGGCCGATCCCCCGGTCCACTATGCCCGGCAGGCGCTGGCTCCCCTGCCGCTCCTCGGGTTGCCCCTTCCACCGGAGCCGCGGCTGAGCCTGGGCCTGACGGCGCCGGCCGCCGAGTGGGCCAGGCAGGAGCGGGCCGGGGCGGAGTTCACCGTGCTGGTGAACGTCTCCGCCGGCAGCGGCTCGCGGTACTGGCCCTACCGGTCCTGGCGGGAGCTGCTCCCGCGCCTCGCCCGCCTTCGGTCCACCCGGTTTCTGCTGAATGCGGCGCCGGCCGATCGCACCGCGGCGGTGGAACTGGCCGCGGCCGCCGCGGGCCAGGGGGCGGATGTCCGCCTGCTGCCGCAAACGGATCTTCTGCATGTCGCGGCCGCGGTCGCCGCGGCGGACGCGGTGCTGACGGTCGATACCTCGATCGTTCACATCGCCGCCGCATTCGACATTCCGGTCCTGGCGCTGTTCCTGCGCGTCGAGCCGGTGTTCACCGCCTACCAGCCGCTGTCCCGGGTGCGGGAGGTGGTGGCCGCACCGGCGGGTGAGCCGATGGCGGCGGTGCCGGTGGCGGAGGTCGAGGCGGCCTGGCAACGACTCCTCGGTGCGCTGGCACCGGTTCCGGGCGGGAGCGGCCGATGAGGCGGCTTCGGGTCGGCATCATGACTTCGGCCCGGACCTGGCGCGGCTCGACGGTGAGCCTGTCCGGGATCGCCGCGGGCCTGCAGCGGCGGGGGCACGCGGTCCGTCTGTTCGCGGGTGAAGAGCAGATCGTGCAGGCGGTCCTGGCGCAGGGTGTGCCCGCCGTGCTGACGCCGCTCAGGAACACGGGCCTGCGGGAGATCCGGGCCCTCCGCGCGGCACTGCGGTCGTCCCCGGTGGATGTGTTCATCGCCGACCGGCCCCGGGATCTCCGGCTTGGCGCCCTGGCCACGGCCGGATCATCGACGGCCCTGGTCTACCGGTACAACGTGCGCCGGCCAAGGCCGCCGGCGGACCTCCTGACCCGGCTCACCTACCGCCGCCTTGCGCTGACGGTTTTCATTTCCCGGACCCACGCCGCGGAAACCCTCGCCGCCGCCCGCTTCATGCGGCGGGCCCCGTGGCGGGTCATCTACAACGGGATTGACGCGTCCGTGTTCCGGCCCGACCCCGCCCTGGGGCTGGCGTTCCGGGAACGGGTGGGTCTGGGGAGCGGTCCGGTGGCGCTGGGTTCCGGGGCGTTCTTCCCGGACAAGCGGTTCGATATCCTGATCCGGGCGATGAAATCGCTGGGCGCCACGGCCCCGACCCTGGTGCTGTGCGGGACCGGGGTGGATGAAGGCCGGTTGCGCAGCCTTTCGGAACAGCTCGGCGTGGAAGTACGCTTCACCGGGTTCCTGGAGCCGGAGGCGCTGGCCGGGGCCTACAACGCCGCGACCGTCTTTCTGCACGCCTGCCCGGTCGAGAGTTTCGGCCGGAGCGTGGCGGAGGCGATGGCCTGCGGACGCCCGGTCGTGACGGTGAACGCCGGCCCGCTGGCAGAAGTCGTCGGCGACGCCGGGGTACTGGTCCCGCCGGATGATCCCGCCGCCCTGGGCGCGGCCTGCCGGCGGCTGCTCGAGGCCGGTGCGGAGCGCGAAGCCCTGGGGCGCCTGGCCCGGACCCGGTGCGTGGAACGGTTCTCCCTCGAGCGCAGTCTCGACGATTACGAGAGCATGTGCCTCGAGGTCAGCGCGGGAATCTGACGCATGCACGTTCTCCAGATTCTGCATCAGGGAGGCGGGGCCGGGTCGGTGTTCTCGACTCTGCACCTGAGCATACGGCTGGCCCGGGCGGGGCTCGCCGTGCGCTTCGTGTGCCCGCCGGGTTCGGAAGTCGAGGAAGCGGCGCGGAATGCCGGACTGGAGGTCCATCCGCTGGCCCTCCGGCCCCGAAGCCGGCGGGCCAATGCGCGCGCCATTGCGGAGCTGCTCGAGCGCCACCCGGTGGACCTGGTGAATTCGCAGAGTTCCCGGGACCGGCAGGCGTTCACCTGGCTGGGCCTGACCGGCCGGCTCAAGGTACCGGTGATCTTCACCCGCCGGCAGATGCCGCTCACCATCTGGCTGGAAAACTGGGCCGCCAGCCGGGTGGCGTCCCGGGTGATCGCGGTGAGCCATGCGGTGGCCGAGGCGCTGGTCCGCCGCGGCACACCGAGGGAGAAGGTCGTCGCCGTGCACAACGGGCTGGTGCCGGACCGGGTGGATCGGCCGGTCGCGGCCGCGGACGTGGCGCTGTGGCGCGAACGGATCGGCTGGAATCCGGAACAGCGGGTCGTCGGGATCATGTCGCGGCTCAAGGACCAGGCCGTGGTCCTGCGGGCGCTGCACCAGGTCGAGGTCCCGGTCCGGCTGGTGATGGCCGGCGTGGCCCGGGACGAGGGCCGGCTGGACGAACTGGCCCGCGCCCTCCCGCCGCGTCATTCGGCCGTGTTCATCCCGTTCGAGCCGGCCAACCGGCCGCTCTACGAGTTGATGGAGGTCATGCTTCTGCCGACCCGTATGGAAGGCCTTTCTCAGGCCCTGCTGGAGGGTATGGCGCTGGGCAAGCCGTCCATCGCCTCGGCCGCCAGCGGCAACCTGGAAGTCATCACCGACGGGGTGGACGGCCGGCTCGTCTCCGCCACCGACCCGGCGGCCTGGGCTCAGGCGCTGACCGAGGTCCTGACCAGCGAAGATCTGGCCCGGAGGATGGGCGATGCCGCCCGCCACACCGCCCGGGAACGGTTCTCCCTCGATCGAACGGTGGAACGGACGATCGGGGTGTAGGTGGAGGTCCTGAGAAGTGA
>JBFXBG010000002.1:0-88260 GCA_050183505.1 Gemmatimonadales bacterium
CGGACGGGGCGGCCGCGAGAACGGCCGCCACCTGGCGCGCCGGCGCGGGCTACCGGTTTTCTCCTACGGTGAATGCCGGGATCGGTTATGCCCACTACCCGTTCGACGAGACCGCGTTTCTCATCACCGGAGACCTGGACCTCGACGCGGTCGACGGCAGCGTGGACTACCTGGTCCGCCGGGGTACCACACTGAGCGCGGGGGGAGGGGTGGCCTGGTTCAGCGACGGGAACTACCGCACGGCCGGAATCCTCGCCCTGAACCAGGAACTGGGACGCGGCTTCTACGCCGGGGCCATGGGGCGCCGGCTGAGCTACGACTTCAAGGGGCTGGGGTATTTCTCGCCCGACCGGTTCAGCGTGGCGGAGGCGCGCGGCGGGTACGCGTTCAGCAACAGCCGGTGGAACGCGCGCGCGAGCGCCGGGCTCGGCATCCAGCAGGTCACCCGGGATGGCGTCACCCAGAGCCAGTGGCACATCGAGCTTCGGGCCGGTCATACCTGGGGCCTCGCCAACAGCGTCGAGGGATTCGCCGGCTACTCCACCAGCGCCGAGAGCTCGACTACCGGCGCGTTCAAGTGGGGAACCGCCGGCATCATTCTGCGCATCGGGCTATAGGAACAGACAGAGGGCGGAGCCCTCAGCCCTCAGTCCTCAGTCCTCAGTCCTCAGCCCTCAGTCCTCAGCCCTCAGTTCTCAGTCCTCAGTCCTGCTTTTCCCCCGTCACTCGCGCCAGCCCCGCCCTGGCTTCCTCCACCCTCGGGTGCAGCGACGGATCGGCGCTCGCCCAGAGGCGGATGAAGCGGCCGTAGGCTTCGGCGGCCCCGGCGCGATCGCCCCTGGCTTCCAGGGCCCGCCCGGCCAGAAGCTGGGCCATCGGGATGTACATGATGTCCGACCCGTTGGACAGTCCGTGGAGCAGCATGCGGATGCCTTCGTCCCGCGTGGCCGACGTGGCCGCCAGCGCGGCAGCCAGATGGAACCGGGCCAGGCCGCCGTTCCACTCCGCGCCGAAGTGGCCCGACTGCCTCAGACCCTCGCGCACTTCCCGGATGCCGGCGGCGGTATCGCCCTGGATGATCCGGCCCACGCCCCGATAGGCCTTGAGCAGCTCGGCGAATCCTGGCGGCATCGGCTGTCGGAACGTCGTGCGCAAGGCCTCATCCACGATCTGAACCGCCCGGTCGCCGTGCCCGCTGCCGATCTCGAGACTGGCCCTGGCCAGGGCCACGAACGGGCTCGCATTCAGGGGAGCCTGTCGAATCCTGCTCACGGCCTCCGGGGCGAAGCTTTCGGGGGCCAGCCCGGCATTGATCGGCAGCAGGGTCAGTCCCAGGGCGAGATCCTGGTTGATCGCCCGGACCGAGTCCATCAGGGCGCGAGCCGCCTGGAGTCGTCCGAATCCGACCTGCACGGCGATCCGGGACGCGAGCACCTGGCCGGGATCTCCCGCCTGCATGCTGCCGACGGCCACCGCCAGCACCGAATCGATCACCTCGACGCCGCCGTCGGGGTACCTGAACCTGGCCATGAGCGGGCCGAGCCAGCTTCCCGTCGACGGGGCGGTACTGGCCAGCAGCAGGAGCGCGCTGTCCGGGTTGGCCCCCCAGACGGCGAGACCGGCCAGCCGGTAGGGCGCCGATTCGGCGGAGTCGGCGGACGCGGTGAAGAGCCGCATGTATCGGGCATAGCCGGCGGAATCCCGCGAGCCCAGGGCCAGTTCGATCGGGTGGATCAGCGCCGGCACCAGCGTGGAGTCCCGGGCCAGGACCGAATCGAACGGGGCCCGCAGTTCCTCCGAGCTCAAGCCGAGCAGACCGTTCATGTGATACTGGGCATCCGCCAGCATGAACCAGCCGTCGGGATCGTTGGGATACTGCCGGACGTACCGCCGCATGCTGTCGACCGCTTCGACGCGGGCCTGGGTGAAGAGGCGGTAGCCGCCGATGAGGGCGCGTTCCCTGGGCGGAAGACGGTCGGCGTAGCGGATCGCGGCTTCGGTGGCCAGAGTCGACCGGCGGGTCTGCCACCCGCCCTGCCACCCGCTGGTCAGGGCCAGCCTGAAGTTGGCCAGGGCGAAGGTCGAGTCGAGCTCGACGGCGCGGGTGAATTCCGCGGCGGCGGAGTCCCACTTGGCCTGGCGGTAGGACTTTTCTCCTTCCAGGTAAGCCCGGATGGCGTCCACCGAACTGGTGGTGATGGCGCTCACGCGGAGCGAAGGCACCGGTTCTCTCGACCGCCAGATGTCGCGCAGCAGGGAGAGACTGAGGCTGTCCACCAGCGCCAGCACGCTGTCAGCGGATCCGCTCACCTGGGCGTGCGCCAGCTGGGTTCCGCTCACCGATACCAGTTCCGCGTTGAGCCGGACCGACGGCCCGGCTGCCACCACGCTGCCGAGCACCACCGATCCGGCCCGCAGATCCTGCCCGATCTTCAGCGCGCCGTCCCGGCCGGAGTTCGCCCCGTCTCTGCGCCAGCGACTCAGCACGTTCCGCGGATCGATCGTGGTGATGCCGCCCACCGCGTTCAGGTTGGTGGACAGAAGGTCCACCATCCCCTCTCCCAGGAATTCCACCGCGGTCCCGGTCGTGTTGAAGGGCAGCACCGCGATGGTCTCGGCGCCGACCTTCACCGGCCCGCGGGCCAGCAGAGCCCGGGCACCGAACCAGACGCCGAGCAGCACCAGGATCGCGGCCGGAATGCCGGCGAGGAGCATCTGCCTGCGCCGCATCGGCCGCGCGACGACCTCCATCGAGTGGGTCCGCCCCAGGTCCTCGGCGAATTCGGCCGCCGTGGCATACCGCCCGGCGGGCTCCGTCGCGAGCGCCCGGGCCAGGACCTGGTCGAGTGCCGGCGAGATGCCTTGCCGGGCGGTGCTGGGACGGGGCCGGGGCCCCATCACGTTCTTGGTGAGGATGGACTGGACCGTGGGCCCGGAGAAGGCCGGCTCACCGGTCAGGGCTTCGTAGAGGACACACCCAAGGCTGTAGATGTCGCTCCGGGCGTCCACGTCGTCGCTGGCGGTAGCCTGTTCCGGGCTCATGTAGGCCGGCGTCCCGATGGCAAGCCCGGTTCCGGTGAGGCGCGCTCCACCCTCGCTGGACGCCGCGTCCACCGCGCGGGCGATGCCGAAATCCGCCACTACCGCATGGCCGCCGGAGAGCATGATGTTCTCCGGCTTGATGTCCCGGTGGATGACCCCGTGCTGGTGGGCGTAGCCCAGAGCGCTGGCCACTTCCCGGGTGAGCTGCACCGCCGCTTCCACCGGCATCGGCCCCCCGCGCGAGAGCCGGTCCCGGAGCGACTCACCCTCGACGAAGGGCATCACGTAGTACAGGAAACCCGCCGCCGCGCCGGAGTCGTAGACCGGGAGGATGTGGGGATGCTGCAGCCGGGCGGCGAGCTCGATTTCACGCAGGAAGCGCTCGCTCCCGAGCGATGCGGCGAGTTCCGGACGCAGGACCTTGATGGCCACCGGGCGTTTGTGCTTGAGGTCCTCCGCCCGGTAGACCGTAGCCATCCCGCCGGCACCGATCTCCCGCTCGACGGCATAGCGGTCCTTGAGAGCCGCGGTGAGGGTCTCCAGAATGGTCATCGCAGGGGGTCGAAGAAGAGGAGGCCAGGGAGACAGAAGATAATTGGCCCGGATTCTGCCGGATGCAACCGAAACCTGGGCGGATCTGTCACCCGTATGGGGCGGGAACGGCCCGGGAATGGGCCTGGGATTGCACCATGGTGACGTAAGCTAATGTGTTGACAGCAAACGATATACGCTTATCTCACCCGGCTGGGCATCCGGTCCCCTCTGGCGTAAATCGCCGGACGTTCCTATTGTACACGCCGAGTATCAGAGCGTGGAAACGCAAGACCCGTATGGCCTTATCGAACTCTGACAAGCCGGAAGGGGCGTTTCTTGAGGATACTCCAGCCCTGACTCTGGAAGCTCCCCGCTGCGGTGCCCTGACCCCGTCGGCTGGGAGCTGATTTGCAATCAGGCTGGCATTCTGAAGACCAGAGCGAGAGGACTCGCACAATCTTCAAACTCTCTTCAGGATAGAAGCCGCAGTTTCACGGGCAGGTTGGACAGCTATCACCAGCCAGACCCGGCCGGACGGCGGCTGTTGTCGAAAACCGAAGTCAACCTTTTCACAGGAGATGCGGTGATGCTTAAATGGACTGGGCGTATTGCGGTTGCTCTGG
Source organism: Gemmatimonadales bacterium (assembly GCA_050183505.1). GTDB lineage: Bacteria > Gemmatimonadota > Gemmatimonadetes > Gemmatimonadales > GWC2-71-9 > JBFXBG01. The sequence continues at coordinate 4,200 of JBFXBG010000002.1, forward strand.
CGATGGTCGCGTTTATCGGCGCGGGCGCTGCCCGTGCGCAGATGATCGAAGCCTCGGGCGGTTGGCAGGACGTCACTGGCAGCGATTTTGACGGGATCGGCAGCGGCATCGGTGGAAGCGCCTCGGTGCTCTTCCCTGTGAGCAGCGTGGTGCTCGGCGCCGGCGCCGGCTATTTCAGCCACTCGATCGATAACTTCGATCCCAACCTGAAGCTGCTCTCGATCGTCGGTGTGATCCGGTATCCGTTCGCCACCCAGGGCAGCGTCAAGCCTTTCGTCGGCGCGCAGGGCGGCTGGATCCAGGACAAGGTCAGCTCCGGCGGCAGCACCGCCAAGGCCAACGGCTTCCTGGCCGGTGGTGAGGTCGGCATCCAGTACGCGGTGAGCCCGATGATCAACCTGCTCCTCGCCGGGTATTACAACTACCTGAACTTCGGGGACACCAAGGTTGACGGCACGACCATCAGCGACAGCAAGGCCACCGGCGGCGCCTTCGGCCTCCGTGGCGGTTTCAACGTAAACCTGAAGAAGTAACCCGGCTTCTGCAGGGTCAGGAACGAAGGCCCCGGTCGGACGACCGGGGCCTTTGTTTCGCCCGTCAGTTGTGCTCGCGCCAGGTTTCGAAGAACCCCCGGCCCGAGTCGGATACCACCCGTCCCCGGATCCTGCCCTCGAGCCGGAACCCGCCCCGCATCTGCAGAAAATACCGTCCGGCGGCCGCGCCGTCTCCGACCTGAGTCGCCAGCGCGTCCAGCACCGTCACGCGCACCCGGATCGAATCCGCGCCCCGGGAAGCGAGCATGGCAAACCGTTCCGGCGCCGTCACCCCGCCGGGCCCCGCCGCCGGACGCGATCCCTCATACTCCAGCCCCCGGGCCCGCAGGACCTGGCTTACACCGAGGGAATCCACCAGCGCGACAAAAACCGGATCAGTGGTGTACGTGTTCTCCCCGCCCTGCACCTGCCCGTACAGGAGGCTCAGCCGCGCGCCCCGGGCAGTGCCCCAGTCCCAGCGCACGCCCCGCCAGACGTCCCAGTTGTGGTCGTGGTAGGCCGGGGCGTCACCCAGGCTCCGGCACCGCCCGGCGGCGCAGAGACGCCCTGAGGCCCGGGCGGAGAGCGCCGGGACGACGTACCCCGAGATCGCCTCGCCCTCCCGCAGCAGGAGCGGCGGAAAGTACTGATGCGGCTCCGGGAGCAGCCGCAGATCGACCTCCAGGGAACCGGCATCCGGCCCGGTCCGGAGGTTCACCCGGTACACCCCGCTGTCCTGCAGCACGCTGCCGCCACCGAGCCGCAGGTCGGCGCGGGCCGTGTCCAGCTCGATCCGGCTCGAGGGAATCGCCTCGCTGAAGCGACCATATGTCCCGTCAGGCCGCCGGTGGGTGACCAGAATCTGCCCGCCCCATCGTCCGGTCCGGATCCGCCCGCCCACCAGAAAAGTGATGTACCACCACTCCTCCGGTCCGGTCACGACATTGAAGTAGTGCCACTCGGCCCAGGTAGAGTCGTCCACCTCCGGCAGATGAAACCGGTCGATCTCATCGTAGAGCCGGCCCCCGGTCGGCGCGATCCAGGCTGTGTCTGCCGCGGTATCGTCCCACCGGCCCTGGCGGACATCGAGTCCCGCCCCGGCGAGCCGCGCCCGGCTGGGGATTTCGCCGCCGGCCCTCACCGCAACCGTCCGATCACCGGCCCTCAGATAGACCAGCTTGCCTTCAATCAGCGGATTCACCCCCGCGACCATGTCCCGATGCCGGGGACCGCCCAGTACCTGCCGGCTCACGTACCGGGCCCGGTCGAAGCCGAAGAACCTCCCGGTGAGCCCGCCGGTCCGGAGTGCTTCGACATCGATGCCTTCGGGAAGGGCCGTGACCTCCCCCCCGCCTACCAGCGCCACATCCCGCGACTGGTTCAGCTTCGCGGTACCCACCGAGAGCAGTACGATCATGACCGCGACGTCCAGCGAGTAGCCCAGCAGCAGCACCAGCGACCGCGCGGGCCGCACCAGCAGGTGGCGGAAGGCAAGGGTGAGAATCATCGTCAGGCGGGCGGGCCGGCGGGCGGCGACTCCGGTTCGGTGATGAGGCCGTCGATCATGTGGATGACGCGGCTCACCTCCGCCGCCAGGCGGTCGTCGTGCGTCACCACGACCAGCGTGGCGCCGTCGGCATTGAGCCGCTGGAAGAGATCCAGAATCTCCCGGCCGGTCGCGGCGTCCAGTTCGCCGGTCGGCTCATCGGCCAGAATGAGCGCCGGGCGGTTGGCCAGCGCCCGCGCGATGGCGACTCGCTGCATCTCTCCGCCCGACAGCTGCGTCGCCCGGTGGCCGGCCCGCGCGCCCAGCCCGACATACTGCAGCAGCTCCAGGGCACGCTCCCGCCGTTCCCGCCGCTCCAGTCCGGCCTCCGCCATCGGGAGTTCGACATTCTCCAGGGCCGTCAGAACCGGCAGCAGGTGAAAACGCTGAAACACGAACCCCAGCCGCAGCAGTCTGAGCCGGGTGAGATCGCGGTCCCCCAGCCGATCCAGCCGGGTTCCCTCGAGTTCGACCCGGCCCCGGCTCGGCGTGTCAATCCCTCCGAGCAAGTGCAGCAGCGTCGACTTGCCGCAGCCTGATGGCCCGACGATGGCCGCGTACTCTCCCCGATGGACCTCCAGGCTCACCCCGCGGAGGGCGTGGACCGCCGTATCGTTCAGCCGGTAGTCCTTGTGCAGATCCAGAGCCCGCACCAGCACCGGGTTCATGTCGCCTCCCCGCGGAGCGTGGCCGCGATCGGTGCCCCGGCCGCGCGCCAGGCCGGCCAGGCCCCGGCGAGAAGCCCGGAGACCAGCAGTACGCCGGCGGCAAGCGCCAGACCGCCGGGCCGGAGAACGAAGAACGAAATCGACGCCGGCAACCCGGGAAAGGACGTCAGAATGCGGTCAAGAAACCGCGCGGTGGCGAGGCCCAGCAGGGTCCCGCCCGCCGCCCCGATCAGCGTCAGGACCGCCCCCTCGGCCACCACCATCCGCACGATGCGCCAGCGGCCCACCCCGATCGCGCGCAGCGTGGCTATCTCTCCCAGACGCTCGTTGACCGTGATGGTGAGGAGGGTGCCGACCAGCAGCAGAGTCACGAACAGGCTGATGGTACCGAGAATCAGCGACAGTTGATGGAAATAGACCATGCGCTGCCTGAAGTAGACCACCATTTCCGCGACGCTGTTGATTTCGAGTCCGGGGAAGAGTGCCCGCAGCCGTTCGACCGCCTGGCCGACGGGAATGCCCTCCCGGATCTTCAGCGCGATCGCCGAGGCGCGGTCGCCCCGGTCCAGGCGGGTGAGCCGCTGCATGGTCGGGAGCACCGCCCCCACCGACCGCTGCCCCCGCGGATCGTAGAGCCACCGGACCAGCCCGCGTACCTGGAATGTCACCTCGACCGTGGCCACGGCGGCCTGCGGATCGAGCAGGCTCACGAGGGTGACGGTTTCGCCGGCCGCGAGCCCCAGCCCGCGAGCCACCGGCTCGCTCACGAGCAGCCCGGTCGAGTCCCCGCGGGTGAGATCCCGGCCTTCGATCACCTCATACAGCGCCTGGGCCTCCGGATCCACGCCGTACCCGAACAGCGTTTCCAGCGAATCTCCCCGGCGGACATACACCGCCCCGCCCAGGATCGGGGCGGCCCGCTCCACATCCCGGTCCGCGCGGAGGCCCGCCAGAACCCCGGTGATCCCGGGGATTGTGGCTTCGGTGTCGAACGGCAGCGTGCCTTTGGGAGCGATCCGCACCTGAAATCCTCGGCTCTGAAGCAGATTGGCGAACGATTGCTCGAGCCCGCCGCTCAGCAGGATCATGTCCAGCAGCAGCGCCGAGGTCACCGCCAGGCCGACCAGCGCGAGCGCGGTCCGGACCTTGTGGCGCAGGAGGTTCCGGATCGGGATCATCGCCGGGCCGCCTCGGCCGGTATGCCAGTCCGCCTGCCTGCCGGTCCGCCCATGATCACCGTCCCCACAGGGTCATCGGGGAGGTGGTCACCAGCCGCCAGGCGGCAATCGCGCCCGCGGCGAGACCCAGCCCGACGGACAAGGCCACGCTGAATCCGAGCACCCCCGGTGTGATCTGGGAGAACACCAGGGTGGTATCGAAGAACCCCTGGTAGTAGAGATTGGTGAGGGCACCCGCCCCCAGGGCCAGGAGGACCCCGACCGCCGACCCCAGGGCCGCAACGGCCGTGGCTTCGAGCAGCAGCGCCCGGAAGACGGTCCGGCGCCGGACCCCGACAAAGCGCATCATCGCCGTGTCCAGCCGGCGCTCTTCGACCTTGAGCAGCATGATGCAGAGCAGAAAGACCGCGCTGGCCACGATCGAAATGACCGCAATTGCCCGATGGAAGCGGCTCACGACCCGGAATGTCTGGGAGGAGCCCGAAGCGATCTCGGCCGAGGGCCGGGCCTGGAAACCGAAGGCCAGCTGATTCAGGGTGTCGGCGGCTCCGTCCGGATCGACGCCGGGCCGCAGAACCACCCCGATCCGGTCCACCCGGTCGGGCGTCCCCAGCAGAGCCTGCAGGTCCGGCAGGTGCATCCGGACCCGCATGTCACGATGGGTGACCGCGGCAGGGTCGGCTGAAGGCTCGTAAATCGCGGTAACCACCGCGGCAACCCCGGCGGTACCCGGTTCCGCCGCGACGCGCAGCGTGTCTCCCACCCGGAGCGCGAGCGCCTCCGCGGCCCGGCGTTCAACCGCAATCCCGACCGGCGCCTGTGCCGACAGGCTGCCCATGGGCATGGCGAACAGGGCCGCAAGCAGGAAACGAGACATGACGAACGGTAAACGGTGCATGGTTATCGGTGCAGGACACCGCTGCCGGAACGGGGTCACCCCCCTCCACCGCCCACCCTTTACCGCTTCGGGCACCCAAGGTTCCCTCCTCCTGATTGAGACTTCCTTCTTGGTTCGCGCAACGTTTTGCGTTATCGTATGCGGGTGGCATTGTATTTGATGGCTGCGGGCGGCGGAGGGGAGCGGTTGGGGCGGGGTCACGGAGTGGGAGCGACCGGCGTTGGGCGCTGATTTCAAGGGCCAGGGCCGCGAGCAGGGAGAGGACGATGCCAGAGCTGGTACCCCCGAAGGTGGCCGTCATTGGTGCCGGTGACATCGGCTGCGGCTGGGCCACGCTGGCGGTCTCCCGTGGCTGGTCGGTCGCCATCTTCGATACCGACACCGGCGTCCTGCACAAGGCGAGCGACAGCATCGCCGAGCGGGCCGGCCGGCTGGTTGCCATCGGTCACGCCGACGAGATCACCACCCGGAGCGGCCTGGAGTCGCTCCGCCTCGCCCGAAGCCTGCTGCTTGCCGTCAACGAGGCCGACTGGATCATCGAGGCCACCCCCGAGGACCTGTCAGCCAAGCAGCGCGCCCTGGAGCACATCGAACAGGTATGCCGTCTCAAGGCGGTGCTCGCCAGCAGCACCAGCGGCCTCCTGGCGAGCGACCTCTGCGGCCGGCTCTCGCGGCCGGACCGGCTGGCCGTGATCCACCCGCTGAGCCCGGTCGAGTTCCTCCCGGTGGTCGAGATCGTCCCCAGCCAGTTGTCCGATCCCGCCTGTGTCGAAGACATCCGGTTCTGGCTGACCGGCCTGGGCCGGGTCCCGATCGTCCTTCAGAAGGAGATCCCGGGCGGTGTCGTCGGACGGATTTCGGCGGCGGTCTGGCGGGAGTGCATCCATCTGGTCCTGGAAGGCGTGGTGGACGTGCAGGACGTGGATACGGCGGTCGAGATGGGACCGTCGCTCCGCTGGTCCGCCGCGGGCCCGCACCTCTCCCACCACCTGAGCGCCCGGGAGCAGGGCCTGGAGATGTTCCTGTCCAACCTGCTTTCGACCTACGAGGGCTGGTGGGAGGCGCTGGCCAAGTGGGACAAGATCTCCGCCGAAGACCAGCACCGGCTGATCAAGGCGGTCGAGAAGGCCTACGGCGCGCAGCTGCCCCGGCTGCGTGCCGCCCGGGATACCCGCCTGGCCCGCATGCTGAACGCGCTGTCGGAAGAAGAGCCGCAGTCGATTCCCGGCGGAGGCGAAGGCTTCATCGAGTAGCGGTGAACCGGAAACGGGGCTGGATTCGACATCGCAAGCGGCAACCACGGCCCGTTTACTGTTCACCGTTTACCGTTCACCGCCGTATTCACCCTCCCTGGAACACCACTCCCACCAGCAGCCAGGCATTGAACCCGATGATCGCGGCCGTGACGACCCAGGCCGTGATCGTGAGCCAGCGGCCGTTGGCGAACTCGCCCATCTTCCGGCGGTCGCCGGTGAACAGCACCAGCGGAACCACTGCGAAGGGCAGCTGCAGGCTCAGGATTACCTGGCTCAGGATGAGCAGCTGACCGACGCCGCGTTCGCCGGCGGCGGCGGTGACGATCACGGCCGGAACGATGGCGATGAGCCGGGTGATGAGCCGCCGGAGCCAGGGCGGGAGCCGCAGATCGAGGAACCCCTCCATGACGACCTGGCCCGCCAGGGTTCCGGTCAGGGTGCTGTTCTGTCCCGAGGCCAGGAGCGCCACGGCGAAGAGGGTCCCGGCCAGGGTCGTCCCCAGGAGGGGGCTCAGGAGGTGGTGCGCGTCGGTGATGTCGGCAACGTCCTGGTACCCGGTCTTGTGGAACGCGGCCGCGGAGAGCACCAGGATGGCACCGTTGATGAAGAACGCCAGCAGCAGGGCGATGGTCGAATCGATGGTACCGAAGCGGATCGCCTCACGCCGTGAGACCGAGTCGCTGCCGACGATCCGGGTCTGGACGACGGCCGAGTGCAGGTAGAGGTTGTGCGGCATCACGGTCGCGCCCAGGATGCCGATCGCGATATACAGCATGCCCGGGTTGGTGATGATTTCGGCCCGGGGGATGAGCCCGCGCAGGAGTTCCCCGCCCGCCGGACTGGCCATCACCAGCTCGATGGAGAAACAGACCCCGATCACCGCGACCAGCGCGATGACCACCGCCTCGATGTAGCGGAATCCGCGGTGCTGAAGGAACAGGATCAGCAGCACGTCCAGCGCCGTCAGGCAGACTCCCCAGAGGAGCGGGATCCCGAACAGCAGGTTCAGCGCCACCGCCGCGCCGATCACTTCGGCCAGGTCACAGGCGGCGATGGCGATCTCGCAGAGCACCCACAGCGCCAGTGACGCGGGGCGGGAGTAGTGGTCCCGGCAGGCCTGGGCCAGATCCCGGCCGGTCACGACGCCGAGCTTCACCGTCAGGGCCTGGAGCAGCATGGCCATGAGGTTCGAGATCAGCACCACGCTGAGCAGGGTGTAGCCGAAGCGGGCACCGCCGGCCAGATCGGTGGCCCAGTTCCCCGGGTCCATGTAGCCCACGGCCACCAGGTAACCCGGCCCGCCGAAGGCCAGCAGCTTGCGGAAGAAACCGGCGCCCTCGGGAATCCGGATGGTCCGGAAGACCTCGGGCAGCGAGGGTGAGGTTCTGGCGTGCCGCCAGCCGTCGTGCGGTGGCGTTCCCTCGATCGGCTGGGCCGGTTGCGGGGGCGGTGGCCGCCGGGTCCGGCCGGGGAGTCCCAGGGTCATGGCCTGGCAGGCCGGAACGGATGTTCCACGCTGAGGTATAGAAAGAAGCTGTCGCTCGCACCGGAGAGACCGGCCATGTATGCCATACCGGGCACGACCTGAACGCCACCGGCGAGGTTCACGGCCGCTCGAAGGCCCGGACTGAGTATCAGCCGATGCTCGACCGGCCCGCGGCCGGCCTGGTCCAGGGTCCAGAGCCCTTCCAGCAGCAGATTCACCGGCGATGCAAGAAGCCAGACCGCACTCCCACCGAGACCCAGACCGGCCACCGGCCCCGCCGTCCCGCTGGAACCGCCCGTCCCCGGCACCAGGGTCATACCGGCGTTGCCGTGAAAGACCCAGCGCCGGAGCGGTTGATAACTGATCGGCAGGCTCAACTGCAGGCCCAAGCCGCCGGACCCGTGCCCGGTTCGGTCGTCGCCCAGGGGCAGCAGAATGGACACCCGGGGTGCCACGGCAACCGGGCCGCCGTCAATCCCGGCGACCTGCCAGCGAAATCCCAGCGAGGGATCCCCGATCCCGGTACGTGCCCCGCCGTCCAGAGCCCGCCGGAGGACCGGCAGCGACAGGCCGACCTGGTATCGCTGACCACCCAGCGGCCACTCCTGCCCGAACACCAGCTCCCACTCGCCGTCTCCCGAACCGCTGAAGGTGCTCACGTGCTGGACCACCCCCGCATCCTGGTTGTATGCCTCTTCGATCAGAAAGCTGTTGTCCCTGATCGGTTCGTCTCTCTGGACCGGCATCAGGACCAGCAGCCCGGACAGAACAGAGATCATGCCGCCACCAGCAGCCCGGTCAGGTACATCACCATTATGCCGGCGACCAGTCCGGATGCGTTGAGCGGCAGACTGAGCCCCCCGTCCTCCCTCCGGCGGAACAGTCGCCACAGTTCCCAGACCACCTGGGCGATGGCACCCGCACCCAGCGCGAAGAACAGCGTGGTCCAGACCGGTGAATAACTGAACCCGCCGACCCAGGTGCCGGCCACCGTGGGAACCCCGGCGATGAGTCCGAGCAGGAGCAGGCGGGCGAGCCCGGGCTGCTCCCCCGACAGCGGCGCGACGATGCCCAGGCCCTCGGTCGTGTTGTGAATCAGGAAGCCGACGAGCAGGGCCGTACCCAGCGCGATCTCACCCGTGGCATAGGACGTCCCGATGGCCAGTCCTTCGCCCAGGTTATGCAGTCCGATGCCCACCGCCACCAGGGTCGCGACATACGTGCCCGATCGCCCGGCGCCGCGGCGGCTGCCCAGGGCGCCCAGCAGCAGCGGCGCGCCGACCAGGCCCAGCAGCACCAGGCCGAATCCCTGAAACGCATCGGACACCCGGCCGGCCGTCTCCACCGCCTCGATCAGCGCATCGACGCCGAGGAAGACCAGCAGACCGATCGTCAGACTGAGGAAGAAGTCCACCCAGCGGCGGTCGACCGACCGGATGAACGGGAACCACAGGAGACCCAGCAGGACCGGGATGACGCCGGCGTACGCCCCCAGGAGCGCGAAGGTCCCCAGGTAGCGCGCATCGACCGTGGGAGACCGGGTGGCAACCGGGATCTGGGAGGAAAACGTCAGTCCGGTGCTGGAGACCAGGGTGACGGTGTGGGGTTCGCCCTCGACCCAGGGATAGGGTATCGTGATCGTCCGGCTCTCGAGCCGGCCGATGGTACGACCGCCGCCGAGCCCGTGGACCCAGTTGGCCTCGTCCACCATGACCTGTGCCACGGTGACCGGTTCGGGCCCGCCGTTCACCACCCGCACAACCATCCGGTAGGGCGCGGGCAGGGTGATCCGCTCGATGGTGAGCTCCTCGACCGGGGGAAAGGCCCGGTGGAATACCCCGACCGGCCCGAACCGGAGGAACCCCGCCACCAGCAGCGCCAGCAGAACCAGCGGCGCCAGGCCCTTGGCCCAGACGGACAGGCCGGCCCCACCTCCCGCATCAGACACCGGGCCCCCGCACCAGAAAGATCCCGGCCCACCCCAGCTCGGCGAATTCGCTCTGATGGGCGTGGAACATGAAGGGGCCCGGGTACTTGTAGGTCAGTTCGAGGATCGCACGTTCGCCCTGGCACAGCGCGATGGTGTCGGTCCATTCGAAGTGATCCAGACTGGTCCCCGTGCGGAACAGCTTGAACAGATTGCCGTGCAGGTGGAATGAATTGAGCAGGTCGAATTCGGTGATGTTCACCAGATAGATCCGGGTCAGTTCATGCTGCTGCAGGACGATCGGATGCTTCTGGTAGTGGAAGGCCACGGTGTTGACGGCGTAGACCTCGTTCTCGGCGTCGAAATTGGTGTCGAAGCCGTTCATCACCATCACCAGCTCCCGGGCCGGCGCCCGCCCGCCGGGAGGGTCGACGATGAATGTCCCGTAGAGCCCCTTGTGGATATGGCGCTTGATCGGGACCGTATGGCAGTGGTACAAGTGCAGGCCGAAGGGCTCGGCATCGAATTCGTAGGTATAGCTCTGCCCCGGCTGCACCGGTTCGAACGCGCCGTCCATCGGCGCGGGATGCGTCCCGTGAAAGTGGATCGTGTGCGCGTGGGAGCCCCGGTTGGTGAAACGGATCCGTACCCGGTCTCCCTCGGTGCAGCGGATCGTGGGTCCCGGGACCCGGCCGTTGTAGGTCCACGCCGGATAGAACAACCCCGGCGCCACTTCGATCTCCCGGTCCTCCGAGACCAGGTCATACTCCCGGAGCGCCCGGCCCGACGGCAACCGGGACACCCGGCCGGTATCGAACTCGGTGAGGAAGGCCGTGGGATCGAACGAGCCGGGCTGAAGCTCTCCCATCGTCACCATGTCGTGGTGCGACGTACCCGGATGGGTGGAATCGGCCTGGGCCTGCGGCTCCCGGCCCAGCGCGAACGCCCGGCCGCCGGCCGCCAGGCCGACGGTCCCCAGGGCGCCGAGCTTGAGCAGGTTCCGCCGCTTGAGATCGGGTCCGGTCATGACCGCTCTCCCCGGGAGCAGAGCAGCGACAGGCCAAGCTCGTATCCCACCACGTGGTCCTCGGTTCCGGTCCGCACCGTGGTGGGGCCGTTGAACGGCTGCCGGCCCACTACCGTGAAAGCGGTGCCCGGCACGAGGCCGATCGACGCCAGGTAGCGCAGCCGCTCCGGCTCGCTGGTGCCGACCCGCCGGAGCTCGACCAGCTCCCCCACCGGTATTTCGGTGAGTGGCGTGTAGATCAGTTCATCCACATTGCCGTCGGCCGTCGGGATCGGCTCGCCGTGCGGATCCACCCGCGGGTTGCCCAGGGCGGCGGCCATCCGTTCGATGAGATCGTCCGACACGGCATGTTCCAGCCGCTCGGCCTCCTGGTGCACCCCGTCCCAGGTGAATCCCAGCTCCCGGACCAGATACGCCTCGATGATCCGGTGCCGCCGGACCATGCGCAGGGCCGCCCGCCGGCCGGTCGGGCTCAGGACCACACCGCGGTAGGGGTGATGTTCCACCAGCCCCTGCTCGGCCAGGCGCTTGATCATCCCGCTTACCGAGGGGGCCGAGAGTTCCAGCAGGTTGGCGATATCGGTGGTCGAGGCCGGGCCACCCCCGGAGGAGAGGTGGTAGATCGCCTTGAGATAATCCTCTCCCGAACGGGAGAGCGGCTCGTGGGAGAGCGCAGCCGGCATTGCGAGGCCCCATGGGTAATTTAGTAAAGCCTAAATTACAAATGGGGCGAGGCTAATGTCAAGAGTCGAGAAGTCGAGGAGTCGAGAAGTCGAGAAGTCGAGAAGTCGAGGGTCGGGGGTCGAGGGTCGAGGGGTCGAGGGGGGCCTGGACCTCGATCCATCTCGACTCCTCGACCTCTCGACCTCTCGACTTCTTCACTAAACCAGCGCCCCCAGAAACCCGGTGATGATCCGCTCGGTCATGCCCCAGACGACGTTTTCGCCCACGTGATAGGCCGGGAAGGTGCGGTCTTCGCCCTGAATGCGGAGCGTGACCCCGCGGTAGATGGCAGGATCTTCCAGGTGGTCCATGGCGGCCCAGACGAGTTCGGCTACTTCGTCGCCGGCCGTCAGGTCGGGGCGGCCGGGCAGGGCGAACACGAAGGGGCGGACGAAGATGGGAGGCAGGACCCGGGTGCGGGGGGCGATGTCGTCCAGCGCGCCGAGGCACATGTCCCGGGAGAGGTGAAGCCCGACTTCCTCGAAGGTCTCCCGGATGGCCGTGGCCAGGAGGTCCGGGTCGGCGTCGTCGCGGTGGCCTCCGGGCAGGCCCATCTGCCCCGACCAGGGGTCGCCCGCGCGGGTTGCGCGGCGGATGAGCAGGACGGCGTCCGGATCGGAGCCCACCACCAGCGATACCGCCGCCGCCCGGAGGGCCGCGTCGTCGACTTCGACCGGAGATCGGATGGAAAGGGCCCGCTGAACGCGTTGCTGCAGCGAGCTCAGTGGCACCCGCACGACCCGCCGCCGCAGCACCCGCCACCGTCTCCGCCGGAGGGCCCCGGGCCGGAGAAGTCGGGGGCGCCGGATCCGCCGGCCGGGCGGGCGACGACCGACAGCAGGCGCTTCACCGAGCGGGCACCGCAGGCGGGGCAGGCAGGTTTGCTGTCACCCCGGACCAGCATTTCGAAGCGCCGGTTGCAGGCGGGACAGGAGTATTCGTAGATCGGCATGGACGGAATAGTAAGCAGTGAACGGTGATCGGTGAACGGGGCCGGGTTCCCGACCGGGCAGTTCGTCATGTCCGGTTCACTGTTCACCGCTCACCGCTCACCGTCCATTTCACCGTCGCGTCGAACACCTGCTCCAGTTCCGGCGTCATCCCCTTGAACGGATGCACCGCTCCGAAGGTGTGGCCCGCTTCCGGGATCAGTTTCAGCGTTGCGGCCGGGTTGGCGGCGGCGAGGGCGCGGGCATCCGCGACATCGACCGACTCGTCCGCCTCGCCGTGGAGAATGAGCCAGGGGGCTTTTACGCCGGCGGCCGCACGGCGGATGTTCAGGCCGTTCCCCGCGCCCTGGGCGATATCGTCCAGTATGCCGGTGCCGAGCGGCATGACCTGACCGGTGCGGGCATTCTGAATGTTTACGTACCCGCGTCGGCGCCACGCCTCCTTGGCGGGATCGGACCAGCGGTCCACCGAGCCGATCGCGGCCCAGGTCACCAGTGTGGCGATGCCGGGATCCCGCGCCGCATGGAGGACCGCGATCCCGCCGCCCCGGGAATGTCCCACCAGGCTCACCGCGGAAGGGGCGGAGGCGCCCAGATTGCCTGATCGGAGCGCCTCCAGCACCCGGCCGAGGTCCTCCAGCTCGGCGGAATAGGTGTTCCGGCCGAAGCGTTCGGGAAACGAGAACTCGCCGGCATCGTCCACACCGCTGCCGCTGGCGTTGTAGCTCACGACCGCGAACCCGGCCCGTGCCAGCCGTTCCGCCAGCGGCGGGAACATCCCCCAGTCCTTGAACCCCTTGAACCCGTGCAGCACCACGACCGCCGGGCGGGGCCGGCCCGGCTCACCCGTCCGCAGGTCGATCAGGATCGGCCCGAGGGCGCCGGGAAGCGAACACTTCTGGAGAGTCGGAGTGGCCATGGGATGAAGGACTGAGGACTGAGGACTGAGAACTGAGGACTGAGGACTGAGGACTGACGACTGACGACTGGAGATGAGGACTGAGGACCGGGTACGTCTCGAGGGCCGAGCGTCGGGTGCTGGGAGGTCGGGCCTCAGTCCTCAGTCCTCAACCCTCAGTACTATCTCACCGCTCCCTCGATGATTTCCAGTTCACCGGCGGTGGCATCGAGCCGGGCCTTGACCCCGATCGGGAGGGTCCACTGGTCGTCGATGTGGCCGATGGGAAACCCGTAGGCTACGGGAACGTTGAGCGGCAGCAGGTAGGTGGCCAGGACCTCATCGAAACCGAGGGCGCCCTCGCCGGTGCCGCGCTTCAGCTCGGTAAACCGTCCCACCGCCACGCCCGCCAGGTTCCGCAGCGCGCCGGTCATGCGAAGGTGGGCCAGCATCCGGTCCACCGAATACAGATCCTCCCCCACGTCCTCGATGAAGAGAATGGCGCTGTCGAGGTCGGGGAAATAGCGGGTTCCGATGAGGCACTGGAGCAGGCTCAGGTTCCCGCCTTTCAGGGGTCCTTCCGCCGTGCCGGCGCGCAGGGTCACGATGCGGTCGTCCCCCGGAACCAGCACGTCGGCCGGCGGCGCGATCCGGCCCAGCTGTCCGGCCGGGTTGATCGCGGCAAGGATGCGGTCGAGGTGCCACCGGCTGAACGGGCTCAGGCTCGAGCGGCTCATGGGCCCGTGGAAGGTGACCACGCCGGTCCGTTGGTGCGCCGCGTTGAGCAGGGCGGTGATGTCGCTGAACCCGATGACGGCCCGGGGCCTGCGCTCCAGCGCCTCGAAGTCCACCCGGTCGAGAATCCGGGTGATGCCGTAGCCGCCCCGCAGGCACCAGACGGCGTCGATCCGCGGATCCCGCAGCGCCGCGTTGAGGTCGGCCACCCGCTCATCGTCGGTCCCGGCGAGATAGCCGTAGTGCCGTCCCGCGTTGGGCCCCAGCACCGGCTCGTAGCCCAGTGCGCGGCAGAGCTCTTCCCCGCGGGTCAGGTCATCCCGCTCCAGCAGCGGGCCCGCGGGTGCAACCAGCGCAACCCGGCTCCCCGGCGCCAGCCGGGGCGGACGAACGACCGTTTTTGACCCCATCCCGCCTCCCTAGTAGTTTCCCGGCTCTGCCACAATCAGGAGTTTCACCCTGCGCGCCTCGCATCCCGCACTTCTGGCCACGAGCCGTGCCCTGGGGGAGAGCCGTGAGGCTCTGATCACGCAATGGGCGGCCTGGCTCAACGGCCGTTCCCACGGTGTCGGCCCCGTCCCCCGGGCGACGGTCGAACGCGGCCTCCGGATCATGGTCGGTGCTCTCACCGAGATGGTGGGACCCATGCGCCGCGAGGTCAAGGAAATCTGGTACAAGACCTGTGAGCACTACGGCCGCGTCAGCGCGGCACGCGGACTCGCCGCCGGGGAGGTCGTGGAGGAAATGCAGTACCTCCGCGAACTGCTCATCCGCAATCTGGCCCCGGTCTTTGCGGCCATGCGCGCGCGCCAGGGCATGGCCACCATCCTGCGCCTCAACCGCGTGCTGGATAAAGGTATCGCATCCGCGGTTGTGGGGTATACCGATGCACTGGTCGCGACCCTGTTCGCCCAGAACGGAGTCCCCAACGGGGACTCCGAAGGCGACACCGCCGAGCTCGAGAAGCAGCTGGGTGGGTTCGAGGACGAACTGGCCACGGTTACCCGGCCCAAGCCTGATTGAGAGATGAGGCGTGAGGGCCGGGGCCCGTCCCCGGCACCGCCTCCGTCCTCAGTCCTCGCCACTCTATTCATGTCCCCATATCTCCTCGCCCTGCCCTGGTTCGCTCCCTTCCTGGCCCTGCTGCGTCTGGGCCGGCGGGAGCCCGATCTGGCACGGGAGCCGGGGGCCCGGGGGCATATGGTAAGCGTCATCATCCCCGCCCGGAACGAGTCCCGCACCATCGCGACGGTCATCGAGTCCGTTCTGGCCACCACGTACGAGCCGTACGAGATCCTGGTCGTCGACGATCGCTCCACCGACGACACGGCGGAGATCGTGGAGCGGTTTGCCCGGAAGGACTCCCGGGTGCGGCTGATACGCGGCGGGGAGCTTCCGGCCGGCTGGTTCGGCAAGCCCTGGGCGTGCTTTCAGGGCTACCTGGAAGCGCGGGGCGAAATTCTCCTGTTCACCGACGCGGATACCCGGCACGCGCCGGAGCTGCTGGCCCGGGCGGTGGGTGGCCTGGAACGGGAGCGGGCCGGCCTGCTGACCGTCGCGCCCCGCCAGCGGTGCGACTCGTTCTGGGAACGGGTCATCATGCCGCATGTCTGGCTGCTGCTGGCCGTCCGGTACCATCCCGCACGGGTCAACCGCGCCACCCGCCCGCGGGACATCATCGCCAACGGCCAGTTCATCCTGGTCCGGCGATCCGCCTACGAACGGGTCGGCACGCACGCGGCCGTCAAGGATGAGATCGCCGAGGATCTGGCCCTGGCCCAGCGGTTCCTGGGCGACGGCCTCAAGGTGTATTTCGCGTTCGCCGAAACGCTCATGGAAACCCGGATGTACCGCGACCTGGGTCACATCGTTGAAGGATGGTCCAAGAACATCTTCCTCGGCGGGCGGGCATCCTTCCCCGATGAACCCGGACTCCGGATGCTGGTGCCGTTCATGCTGGGAACGGTGGGTCTGTTCTGGCTGGCCCCACCGGTCCTGCTGGCACTGGCGCTGGCGGGTTTTCACCCGGAACTCCTCCGGCCGGCTCTTGCAGCCACCGGGCTCAGCCTCTTCTTCTGGATGTCCTTCAGCCTCGGCATGCGGATTCCTGCCCAGTATTCCCTGGCCTACCCCCTCGGCTCGGTGCTCATGATGTATATCGTGGGCCGGTCGACCTGGCGGGGGGCCCGGAAAATCGAGTGGAAGGGGCGGGTATACGCCTATGGACGCTGAGAATACGACGATCGGGAAACCGGGTTAGATTGCAGGCAATCGCGGCAGCGCCGGATTCCGGCCGGCGCGGCAGCGGCACGCGGCGGCTTGCCATGCAATGAAGGAGCGCGGATCATGAGACTCAACCTCACCAGAGACATCCTCGAGGCCCTCGATCGGGCGGCGGACAAGCCCGACTGGCTGACCGAACGCCTGGCCCAGCTGAAGACCGGATCGGAGCCCTACCTGCTCCAGCTCAAGGCCGAAGAAGCCACGGCCCTGGAGGAGCTCTGTGCCATGAACATCCGATTCGACGAATCGGGGAACGTCCTCCCGCAGCACAAACCGCTGGACGAGCTGTCGCTGCAGATCATGCAGCACTATTAGAACGTGAGAAGTGAGAAGTGAGAAGTGAAAGGGGCGGGCTTCGGCATCGGGATGCCGACCCGTCCTTCTTGCTTCTTCCTTCTCACTTCTCACTTCTCACCTCTCACCTCACTCCCTCCCCAGCACTTCCCGCACTTTCTTCCCGAATTCCTCGCTGGTCCACGGTTTCTGGATGAACGGCGCGTCCGGCAGGCCGGCCTGGCCGCCGGCGGACGCGTCTCCCCGGGAATAACCGCTGGTGAACAGGAATCGCGCTCGGCTCCCTTCGCTCTGAAGGGCCTCGTAGAGTGCGCGGCCCCCTACCCGAGGCATGATCACGTCGGAGATCACCAGATCGATCCGGTCCTGGTTGCGGCGGAAGAGATCCAGGGCTTCCTCGCCGTCCCGGGCCAGCAGGACCGTGTAGCCCAGGTGCTCCAGCAGCCGCCGAGCGGCCCGGCGGAGCGGTTCCTCATCCTCCACCAGCAGGATCGTCTCCCGGCCACGGACGAGGGCGGCCGGCGCGGCCCCGGCCCGGGCCGGCGGTACGGGTGCCACCATCGATTCGTCCCAGACCGGCAGGTAGATCGTGACCGCGGTGCCCTCGCCGGGTACGCTGTCGACTTCGATGGAGCCTTCATGCTGTTTGACCAGACCGTAGACCATCGCCATGCCGAGGCCGGTTCCTTCGGCCGGCGGTTTGGTGGTGAAGAAGGGCTCGAAGACCCGGGCCCGGACATCCTCGCTCATCCCAAGCCCGGTGTCACGGATCTCGAGCCGGACGTAGTCGCCCTCGGTGATCCAGGGCTGGGCCGCGCTCCTGGCCAGATGCTGCCGCCGGCCGGACATGACCAGCAGCCCGGTACCCTGCATCGCGTCCCGGGCGTTGGTGGCGAGGTTCAGGATGATCTGTTCCAGGGCGAGGGTGTCTCCGCGGATGAGCAGCGGCTCCGCCGGCAGTTCAAGTCGCACCTCCACGCCCGCCGGAAGCAGCCGGCGGAGCGTGCCGCTCAGTTCTCGAAGGTGAACTCCCAGATCCACGGTCTGAAAGGTGAGTGTGGCGCTGCGGCTGAAACTCAGGAGCTTCCGGATCATCGCGGCGCCGCGGCGACAGGAGTTGCGCAGTTCCTCGATGTCCTCCTGGAGTTCTGTCCGGTCCGCCGGCAGCGCCTGGGCGATCAGGTCCGCGTGGGCCAGAACCACGGTGAGGATGTTGTTCAGATCGTGGGCGATCCCCCCGGTGAGCTGCCCAACCGCCTCCATCTTCTGAACCTGGCGGAGATGGGTCTCGACGGCCCGGCGCTCGGTAACGTCCCGCAGAATCGCCTGCACAGTACCGTCCTCCAGCCCGGCGGAGGTCACCTCGACCGGAAGCACGTTCCCGTCCGCCCGGTGCAGCCGGAGCTCCACCAGCTGCAGCCGGTTGCTGCGCAGGTCGTCCATGCCGACCGACCGGGCGGGGTCTTCCCGGGTCAGCAGGCCGGTCAACGGTTGCCCCAGGATCGACGCCCGGTCCGCGCCCACCAGCCGGCAGGCCCGGGTATTCGCCTCCAGGATGGTGCCGTCGGCCCCGGCCACGAAGATCGGGTCCGAGGCCTCGGCCAGCAGGGTCCGGTACCGCCGCTCGGAAGCGGCCAGAATATCTCCCAGGTGCTGCCGCTCGGTGATATCGTGGATGACACAGTACAGGCATGGCCGGCCGCCGATCCGGATCGGGGTCAGGTCCATGGCCACCTCGCGCTCCACGCCTGACGCCGTCCGCTGGCGCGTGACAAAGAAGCTGTGCCCCTCCGCCGCGGCCTGATCCCAGGCCCGGTCCGGCCCCTCCCCCTGCATCGTGTTGATCTCACCGATCGGCATGCCCACCAGTTTCGAATCCGGCCAGCCATAGAACGCAATCGCCGACGGATTCGCCTCCAGCACCCGGCCGCTCTCACGGTCTATGACCAGAATCGCGGCCGAGGAGTCCCGGAAGATCTGCTGGTAGCGTGATTCGCTCTCCTGCCGCGCCGCCTCCGATGACTGCACCACCCGCTGGCCGGCCCGCACCAGGCCGTAGACCAGCGAGGCGGTAACCAGGATGAACAGGAAGCCCTTCAGCGTCTGTTCGTGAGACAGCTGCTCGGCGGTGAGCTCGCCGTTCGACAGGATGAGCAGGAGACGATCCGAAAAGAAGATCCACGCCGCCCCACAGAACGCATAAATGACGGATATGCCGAAGGGCGTGAGCAGACGTCGCATCGGGTGGGGATGTCCGGGGACGGGGGTGTGGGGGCGACTGGAATGTACCCCACGGCCGGTGGCTGTCAAAAGACCCTCGGCCAAGGGCGTTCGACAATACCACCGGATTGCTCGAGCCACCATGAAGGAATCATGAGGGCCGCGCTCGCGTTTCCTGGATACGCCGGGCATCGGAATGGTTCCCAGATGCCGGCCGGACCGGCCTACCATGGCTCCCTCGTGAAGGGAGACCATGACGCTCGACGACATCATCCGGTCGATCAGGACGCTGAAGGACGTGCCCCGGCTGTTTCAGGCACTGGGCGCCACCCCTCGATGGGAACCGGTACCGCCGTCCTTCTGGGGGGAGAATCGGGCGGCCCTGACAAGCCTCGACCGTACCGCGCTCATTGCCAGGACCGGCGCTCTCGACTGGTACGGCTGCGAAACCCGGGACCCGCCGGCCGTCTCCCGTATCCTCGCCCGGCGGCTGTTGCGCCACGGGATACCGGCGGGAGTGGTCTGCCTGGATCGTCGCCGGGGACAGCTCGCGTTATCGGTCGCGTTCACCGAGGCGCCCGTCCTGGCTCTTTCGCCGGGGGAAACGGACCGGGTCACCATCGCCCTGCTCCATCGTCTCGGCACGATCGCTCTCGGCGGGGCACTGGCCACCGCGGCAAGAGTAGCGGAGATCCTGGCCGGGGAAGGAGTGGGGAAGCGGTTCTTCCGGAGCTTTGGGCTCGCGCTCGATCGGATGAGCGATGGGATCACCGGCGTCCGCCGGCCGGCCGACCGGCGCCCTCTGGCCCTGCTGCAGCTCACCCGTGTCCTGTTCCTCTATTTCGTTCAGTCCAGAGGGTGGCTGGACGGGCAGACCGGTTTTCTCCGGGCCCGGCTCGACGATTGCCTGGCCCGCGGCCGCCGGGTTCACCGGGATCTGCTCCGACCGCTCTTCTTCGGGACGCTGAACCAGCCGGCGGGGGCACGCTCCCGGCTGGCCCGCTCATTCGGGCGCATCCCGTTTCTCAACGGAGGGCTGTTCGAACCGCACCGGTTGGAGCGCAGCTGGACGGGGAGCATCCCGAACCGGCTCTGGCGGGACGTCTTCGACGGACTGTTCGAACGCTTCGAGTTCACCGTGCGCGAAGGAATGCCCGGGCCCGCCATCGCGCCGGACATGCTCGGCCGGGTTTTTGAAGGCCTCATGCACGCCGGTGAGCGGCACCGTACCGGTACCTTCTACACGCCGCCGGCTCTGGTAGACACGCTCGTCGGCGCCGGCATCGCCGCGCTGGTTTCCTCCCGGGAGGAATGTTCCTTCGAGGCGGCTCGGGAACGGCTCGACCGGGCAGACCCTGGCCTCCTGCCATTGCTGCGTGCCATTACGGTCCTCGACCCGGCGGTCGGGTCCGGCGCGTTCCTGCTCGGCACCATGGAAACGCTGGTGGCACTGCGGCGGCGGATGGCGCCCGGGGAATCCGACCTTCGCCGGAGCATCCTGAGCCGCAACCTGTTCGGCGTGGATCTCAACCCCACGGCGGTCCAGCTCACCGAGCTTCGGCTCTGGCTCGCCGTCGTGAGTGATGATCCGGAAGATGTGGAGCAGGTGAGACCGCTCCCCAACCTGGACAGCCAGATCCGCCAGGGAGACTCGCTCCACGATCCGCTCGGCGCGCTGGCCGGTCTCGTCCTCCGGCCCCAGCTCGCGGGGCCGGCGCTGGGGCGCCTGCGTCGCCGGTTTGCGACGGTCTCGGGCCGAGAGAAAGCCCGCACCGCGCACCGGCTGCGGGAGCTGGAACAGGCCGCAGTGCGGGAGTGTCTCGACCAGGTCGAGGCCGCGCTGGACCGTCGGATCCGGCAATGGCTCGCGGCGGCCCGGGATCCGGACCTCTTCGGCGACACCAGGAAACCGGATCGGGGCGCGCGGACCAGGCTTCGCGCGCTTCGGGAGTCCCGGCGGCAGGTGCGCGGCGCCCGCCGCCGGCTGCAGCGGGACGGAACGGTACCCTGGTTTCAGTACGAGGCCCACTTCGGAGAGATCTTCGCCGCCGGCGGATTCGAGCTGGTCACTGGCAACCCGCCCTGGGTCCGGGCTGAAGACCTCACGCCAGCGGAACGTGACCGCCTGGGCCGCAGATACGCCTGGTGGCGGACGGACCACGGCCGGGGGTTCCGTCATCAGCCCGACCTGGCGATCGCGTTTCTCCAGCGTGCGACCGAACTCGCCGCCCCGGGCGGCGCGGTCGCGCTGCTGATGCCGGCCAAGCTGGCCACCGCCGGCTATGCCGCACCGGCCCGACGGGCGCTGGTCGCCGAGCACACGTTGCACGTCGCGGCCGACCTGACCCGGACCGGGGCGGCGCAGTTCCAGGCCACGGCCTATCCCATGGCCGTGGTGTCCTCCCGGAGAGCCCCTCACCGGCAGAACCGGGTCCGCACATCCCTGGATGAAGACCAGAGCACCCCGCAACGCCTGCTGACCCAGGGCCCCTGGATGCTCCGGGGCGACACACTCGCCCGGGCCCTGAGCCGGATGTCGGAGGGGCATGCCTGCGTGGGCGATCACTTCGGGATTCATCTCGGGATCAAGACCGGCGCCAATGACGTCTTCCTGGACCCGCCCGCCGGGATTGAACCGGACCTGATCCGGCCGGCGCTGCGGGGGCGCGACATCCGTCCGTTCGTCATCCGCCCGGGCAGCCGGATTCTCTGGACCCACGACGACCAGGGACTACCGCTGCGATCTCTGCCGCCCGCGGCCAGGGCCTACCTCACCTCCCGGCGCGGACGGCTGGAACGCCGTTCCGACCTGAACGGCGAAGCCTGGTGGACCCTCTTCCGGATCCCCGGCTCCACCCCGTCTCCCCGGGTGGTGTGGCGGGATCTTGCCGCGAGGCTGGAGGCGGCCGCGCTGCTTGGCCCGGACACCCGGCCGATCGTTCCGCTCAACACCTGTTACGTGATCATCCTCGAGCAGGAAACCGTGGCGGCGCGGATCGCCGCCTGGCTCAACTGCACCTGGGTGCGGGCCGCCGCCATCGCGGGAGCGGATCCGGCCAGGGGTGGATATGCCCGCTTCAACGCAGCCGTTGTGGCCGCGCTTCCGCTCCCGGGCGGAGTGCTGGAAGACGACGCGCTCTCCGAGTTCTGCCGGAGTTCCGCGCCGCGAACACAGGACGACCTCGATGAACTCACCGCCCGCCACCTGGATCTCGACCCTCACTCCCGCCGCGCGCTGGCACGCGCGGGCCGGTCAGGTCCCGGTCATCGTCGCGGAAGCGCTCGAACGGGTGGATGATCCGCTCGAGAGCTTTCTTTCAGGCTGGGAGGCGGCTCCGCCGGCGCGGACGGTGTGCGCCCTGGTTTCGGGCCTCCGGACCTGGGATCCAGTGGAACCGCCCGGCTGGCTCTACCCGCACCAGCGGCCGGCGTTCGCCAGGATCTGCGGGGTACTGGCGCGCCACGGTGGCTGCCTCCTGGCCGACCCGGTCGGGGCCGGCAAGACCTACACGGCGCTGGCCGTGGCGGCCCGGCACGTCGCTCATCCCGTTGCCGTCGTCCCCGCCATTCTGCGCGACCACTGGATCAGGACAGCCAGGAGCCTGGAGATCCCGCTCGAAGTCTGTTCCCACGAAACCGTAAGTCGCGGCCGGCTGCCCCGGTCCCTCCGCCGTGAGGGCACCCTGGTGATCATCGACGAGAGCCATCATTTCCGATCTCCCGGGACGCGCCGGTATCTGACCCTGGCGCCGGCACTGGCAGGCCACCCGGTGCTGTGCCTCACGGCAACGCCGATCGTCAACCGATTCCAGGACCTGGCATCTCAACTGCTGCTGGCGATCCGGGACGACGCCCTGCGGTTTCACGGTCTGCCGTCAATCCGGGAGCATTGCAACGGCACCCGACCGCATCCGGCCCTCGGAGATCTCATCGTCAGCTCTCCCGCCCCCACCGACAGGCCGGGGCACCGCACCCGGAGAACCCGCACCGGATGCGACGCCCGTGGGGCTGATCCGGTACTCGCCGGGATCGATTCCCTCTCGCTCTCCAGCCATCCCGCCGTGGCCGCTCTTGTCCGGGGCGTGCTCTGGCGCGCCTGGGCCTCGAGCCCGGCGGCCCTGGAGGCGGCGCTGGGGAGATACCTCGCTCTGCTGTACCACGCGCGGGACGCAACCCGGGCCGGGCGCCGGCCCGGTCGGGCCGGACTGCGCCGTTTCATCGGAGAGGATTCGGGCCAGATGGTATTCTGGCAGCTGGTGGACCCGGGTGAGAACGACGGAGACCTGGTGCTGACCGATATCGGACGGGTGAGCCGTCTGCGGCGGCAGGTCCGTGCCATGACCGGCATGCCGGACGCAAAGTGCCGCCGGCTGGCCGGCATCGTCCGGCAGAACGGCCCGTCACTCGTCTTCTGCACGGCCCGGGAGACGGTCCGCTATCTGAGGCACCATCTGCCCGGGCGCGCCGCCTGGTGTACCGGGGACGCAGCCGGGATCGGCCCCCTCCGGCTGCCGAGGGAGCGGGTGCTGCGGTGGTTCTCTCCCACCGGGCGCGAAGCGGAACCCGACGCGCCCCTCGTCCTGGTGACAACCGATGTGAGCGCCGAGGGCCTCAACCTGCAGGCGGCGCGGCAGATCATTCACTACGATCTCCCCTGGACCCCGATGCGCCTCGACCAGCGCGACGGCCGCGCGGTGCGGCTGGGCTCGATTCACCCGGAGGTTCTGATTCACCGGTTCGACCCTTCGGCGGCCCTGGAGGCCCGGCTCCGGCAGTGTACCCTGCTTCTGCGAAAGCGGCGCCTGCCGGCGCTGGCCGGCATCGGTGAGGACGCCCGGCGGATCTGGCGCTGGCGGGATGAGCTCATCCAGCGCTGGGGAACGGAGGAATCGCCGCCGCGGCCGCCTGCCGCTACGGTGAACGGAGTCGAAGGACTGCTCGCCGGGTTCCGGCTGGAGAGCGACCTCGGCGTGCTCGCGACCTGGCTGGGAGGGATCGACCGGACCGGACGCTGGCGCGACGACGCCGGGTGGGTCGAGCCGTTCCTCATGCGGGCCGTGGCGGGCGCCGACCCGCAGCCGCCCCGACCCGAAACCGTGGCCTCCGCCATCCACCGGCTCGTGCCGGTGGTCCGGTCCGCCCTCCGGCAGATCCGGGCCGGGCAGTGGCGCCGGCCCCGGCAGACGGTCGAAACCGCCCGCCTGATCCACCGCCTCACCTCCCTGGCGCGCAGCGCCGCCCGCAACCGCGACGCCGACCGGCTCGAGGCCATCGAACGGGCGCTGGCCTTCACCCGCCGGGGGCACACCGCCGGTGAGCGCCAGCTCATTGCCGGCCTGGCCGCGAAGCCCGGACCGGAACTCGTTTCCTGGCTTACCCGCTGCCCCGCTCCGCGGCCCGAACCGAGCGCCATCTGGCCGGTCCTGACCGGGCTTGTCATCGGTCTCTGAGCGGCCTCCGCCCGTGGTCCGGGCAGAATACCGTAACATGCTGATATGCAATGCTTTATACGCCCCAATCCGGGTTGCCTTGCCGGCCCCGGTGAGGCTCAAGCTTTGGGTGGGTCAACCGATACTCTCCATATCCTCCAGCGTGCGGCGCTGGAAGCCAACCGGGAGAGGGGATGATCGCACTAATCGGGTTGCTGGTTGTGGTCGGCTCGGTCATCGGCGGCTTTACGCTCGCCGGGGGCAAGGTCATGGCCTTGTTCCACCTGTCCGAGTTCATCGTGATCGGTGGTACCGCCGTCGGGACGGTCCTCATTTCCACGCCCGGGAGCGTGCTCAAGGCCATGACGGGGAAGCTCACCCGGGTGGCGAAGAGTTCACCCTTTCATAAGAGCCTGTACCTCGAAGCCCTGAAGCTGCTGTTCGAACTGTTCCAGGTGGCGCGGCGGGACGGGCTGGTGGCCATCGAAGCCCACATCGAGGCCCCCGGGAAGAGCGCCGTGTTCAAGAAGTACCCCGGCGTGCTGCATCAGCATCACGCGGTGACCTTTCTCTGCGACTCGCTCCGTCTGGTCCTGGTCGGCAGCGTACCGCCGTTCGATCTCGAGACGCTGATGGAAAACGAGATCGACGTGCATCACGAGCAGGAGGCGATGCCGGTCGCGACGCTGCAGAAAGTCGGCGACTCGCTCCCCGGCATCGGGATCGTGGCGGCGGTGCTCGGCATCGTGGTCACCATGAGTGCCATCGCCGGCCCGGTGGAGCAGGTGGGCGAACACGTGGCCGCCGCCCTCACCGGCACCTTCCTGGGCGTCCTCCTGGCCTACGGGTTTGCCAGTCCGCTCGCGACCAGCCTGGAGCACAGCAACACCGCCGAGACCCGTTTCTACCATTTCATCAAGGCGAGCGTGGTGGCGTTCGCCAAGGGCTTCTCCCCGCTGGTGGCCGTCGAATTCGCCCGTCGGTCGATCTTCACGGCCGACCGGCCGACGTTTGCGGAAATGGAGAGCGCGGTCAAGTCGCTGAAGGCCAAGCCGGGAGCGGCGGCATGAGCGTGAACAAGAACCGGGAAGTTCCGGTCCGGATCGTCGTCCGCCGCCGCCGCCATGCGCACGCTCACCATGGCGGCGCGTGGAAGGTGGCCTTTGCCGACTTCATGACGGCCATGTTCGCCCTGTTCCTGGTTCTGTGGCTGGTGAACCAGAGTTCGGACGTCAAATCGGCGATCGCCGGGTACTTCCAGGATCCGCTGGGCCGGGCGGACGAGTTCGGCAGTTCGATTCTGCCGGGCGAAGGGGCCCAGGCGGCCACCGTCCGCCCCATGCGTCCCTCGCAGGTGATCGACCTGCGCCGGGACCGACTCCGCCAGCTGGGAGACGAACTGCGGCACCAGCTCCGCGAGGTCCCGGAGTTCGCCGGGCTGGGAGAGAACATTGAAATCGAGCTCACCTCGGAGGGCCTCCGGATCCAGCTGCTGGAGGATTCCTCCGGCGTCTTCTTCGAGAGCGGCCGCGCGGCCCCGAGTGACCGCGGCCGGCGCATCCTCGCCCTGCTCGGAAACGATCTGGGCGGCCTGCCGTTCCCGGTGCTGGTCGAGGGGTACACCGACGCCCGCCCCTTCGCCGGCACCGGCGGCTATACCAACTGGGAACTGAGCGCCGACCGGGCCAATGCCGCCCGCCGGATCCTGACCGACCACGGGTTGCCCGACCGCCAGATCACCCAGATCCGGGGCTGGGCGGACCGCGAGCTGCGTGAGCCGGACGATCCCCTCTCCCCCCGCAACCGGCGGATCGCCATCACGGTGCTCCTGCCGCCGGCGCCGCTGGACAGCCTGTACGCCGGCCAGCCGGGCCGGGCGGTGCCGTTGATCAGTCCGGGGGGACCATGAACCGCAACGGCTCGGTCCTGCTCGTGGGGAATGACCCCGAGGTCCTGGCCACCCTGGTGGGCGCGCTGGAGAGCATCCACGCCACGCTGGTCGTGATCAACGACGATCTGGACCGGGCGGTCCTCAAGGCGGAACAGGCAGACCCGGTCGCCATCGTCATCCGAAGCTCCGCGGGCGCCTGCATGCCGTTTCATGCCAGCGAATCGCTGGCCCGGACGCTGGTCATCTTTCTGGTCCAGGACACTGCGGCCGTCCCACCCCCGGTGGTCTGCTCCGGCCTTCATCTATATATGCGCGAACCGCTGGACCCGACCGAGCTGGCGGCCGCGCTTCACTCGGCGTTCTCCATCCGGCGGCTCACCAGCCGGCTGGACCGCGAAGCCGCCGAACTGGAGCGGCTCCGCGCTTTCACCCGGCAGGGGGTCCAGGAAACTGTCGGCCTGCTGCGCGGGCTCGGCGAGTTGAGCCTGCCCGGCACCGGGGGGCGGTCCGACCGCCGGGTGCGCATGGCCCTCGCGCTCGCGGCGCGATTCGCCATTCCCGAGGAACTGCTGCCCGATCTCGAGCTCGCGGCCCGGCTGGTGGAAATCGGCCGGGTCGTGGCGGCGATCCGCCTCAGTCGGGCCGACGACCACGGGTCACCGCCGGACGCCTGGCATTACGTGCTGGCGAGCCGGGAACTGTTGCGCCAGGTGGCCGGCCTCCAGGAGGCCGCCGACCTGATCGGCGTCGTCTTCGAGAACTGGGACGGGTCCGGCCACCCGGGACATCGTCAGCAGGGACAGATCCCGCTTCGGTCACGGATCCTGCGGACGGTTCTGGACTACCAGACGGCACTGGAAGCCGGCGGCGGCCGTTCGCCGCAGGAGGTGATCAGTACGCTCGAATCGCACCAGGGAACCCGGTACGACCCCATGGTCCTGGTTCACCTGCGCGCCCTGATCGAAGGAGAAGCCGAAGGCGAACGGCGCGAACCGCGGATCCACCTTCAGATTCGCGATCTTCGGGCAGGAATGATCCTGGCCGACGATCTCTACAGTGATGCCGGCATCAAGCTGCTCGCGAGCGGGACGGTCCTCACCGCCGATGTGCTCCGTACCATCCACGAGCGTGACCGCTTCGAACCCATGCTGCACGGCGCGAGCGTCAGGCCGCGGCCGGCGCCGGCTTGATAACGGGTTTGCCTCGCCCGGCGTGGGCCGGTTAGACTCCGGGGGCCCCGACCCTGGCCGAGGTCCCATGCCTCAGGAGCCCGACCGACGGGCCCAGTCACTCTCCACAGAAGAACGCCTGGATTCTCCCTTACCGGTTATTGCGGGGAGCCCCCTCGATGTCCTCGCTGTTCAAGCCAGCTGGGACGCGCTTTGTCGCTCGGCGGCGCGTGGCCTTACCCACCTGCTCAACAATACCAGACAGGCACTGATCCCACCGGCGCTCCCGGAGGGCACCGAGCTGAGCCAGACCATCGAGTGGATGCTCGGGAGGCTGGAATCCGCCGCGGGGGTCCTGGCCCGGATGGGACGGCCCCGTGAGGCCCGGCCCAGGCCGACGCTGGTCCCCGAGGTGTTCGAGGAACTCGAGGCCTGGCAGGCGTCACAGTCGGGGCTGCCCCGGAATCCCATGGAGTACGACCTGGGGCCGGATCTGCCGGCGGTTGGACTCGGTGCGGGAGACCTGCTGCATGTCCTGCTCGCGCTGGTCACCAATGCCAAGGAGGCGAGCGAGGGAGAACCGAAACCGATCCGGATCAGCGCCCGGCCGCACTCCTCCGGGGTGCTGATCGAAGTCTGCGACTCGGCCGCCGGAATTCCGGAAGCGGATCGGGAACGTGTGCTGGAGCCGTTCGTCGGCTACCGGGAAGGGCATCTTGGCGTCGGGCTCCCCGCGGTCCGATGCCTGCTCCGGGAAACCGGCGGGCGCCTGACCCTTGGGCCCGGCCCCGGCGGCTGCGGAACGACGGTGTCCGTCTTCCTTCCGGCCTGGAAGCGCCCGGCTGCGGCGGACGCCTAGCGGACCATCTGCAGGACGTCGTCCATCATCTCGCTGGCAACCTGGACCAGTCGGGCGGCCGCCCCGAAGGCGTGCTGCTGGCCGATCAACGTTACCATCTCCTCGTCGATCGAGACCCCGCTCACGCTGCTGCGCTGCGCGTCCGCCCGGTCGACCAGCGTCTGCTGGGTCGAGGCGTTCTGATTCGCGTCGCTGACCGCCGTGCCCACCGCCGAGGCGAGATCGATGTAGAAGTCCCGCAGGGTACGCCCGCTCAGGGAAGGCACCGCGGTACCGCCGAGCTGGGACAACTGAAGCGCCACCGCCGCATCACCGGGGGCATTGCCGGCCCCTGTGGCAATCGCGTCGGGCGAGGCCTGCACGGACACCGAGAGTCCGATGGTCGCCGCCGTGGTACCCGCCGGATCGAAGAAATCCACTCCGGTGGCACCCAGAGCGTTGTATCCCGTCTGATGAACCGCGTTCACTTCCATCACGAGACCCTGGGCCAGGGCGTCCAGCTGGGCCCGGATGCCGGGCAGCGTGGTGGTGCTGAGATCGTTCAGGGCCTTGAGGCTCCCCGCCTGGGGATCGACGGCGCCGCCCCCCGCCAGCCCCACCCCGACTCCTCCACCGCCGGCGGGGACCACCGTCAGGGTGTTTGCCAGGCCGCCGTCGACCAGCATGGCGTCCCCGAACAGCACCCCGACGGTTCCGTCATTCCGCTCCAGAACCCGCACCGCGCCCAGCTGGCTCAGCCGGTCGATCGCGACGTCACGCTGATCGGCCAGGTCGGCCGAGCCGCCGCTGCCGCCGGCCGACAGCAGCCGGGTATTGAGGTCGGCAATCTGGCGGGCGAGCCCGTTGGCTTCGCTTACCTGGGCCGAGAGCTGGCTGGTGACGTCCTGCATCGCGGCGGTGATCGTCGCATCCAGCCGATGGAACTGCTGAATCAGGCTGTTGGCCTTCTGCGCCACCTGTCCCCGGGCCACCGGATTGGTGGGATCGGCCGCCAGATCGGCGAACGATCCGAAGAGTCCGTCCAGGGCCGAAGCCAGCCCGGTATCGGACGGCTCGTTGATCGCCGCCTCGACCCGGCCAAGAAAATCCCGCAGCGTGGTCGAGGTACCAAGCAGACCCGACTCCCGCCGGAAGGCGGAGTCAAAGAACTGGTCCCGCGCCCGCGAGATTCCTTCGGCCGTTACGCCGCGCCCGATCGCGCCGCCGGGCGTGAGCAGCGGGACGGCGGCCGCCAGATCCAGCCGCTGGCGGCTGTAACCCGGCGTCTGCGCATTGGCCACGTTGTGCGCGGTGACGTCCATGGCGCGCTGATGGGTCACCATGGCCGATCGCGCGATGCTGAGAAAGCTGGTCAGGGACATCGTTCAAGCCCTCCGATTGAGCAGCCGGCCGCTTTCGGCCCGCTCCCGCTCGTCCGGGAGCGGCCGGTAGGCCGGAGCCGGCCCGTCGGCGGCCGCGAACAGCCGTTGGAGAAACGCTTCCCCGCTCTCGACCGCCCGCCGGAGCACGTCGCGATTGATCGTCGTTTCCCGGGCCACGTCCCGGGCGGCACGGTGCAGCCGCAGAATCGCGTCGGCAAGCCGCGGCGGTACTGGCGCGCCAAGTTCGCGCTCCAGATCCTGCAGCGGGAAATCCCGGCTCAGGCCGGCCTCACGAAGCGCCTCCCGCCGCCTTTGCCGGGCGGTGTCGATGTTGAGCAACGTCCGGCTCACCGATTCCACGCTGGCGGAAACCCCGCCGGCATCGTCGGCCGACACGGCCACCCGCTGCTGCTGAAGCTCATCCCGCAACAGACAGATGAGCTGAATCTCCGATTCGAGGGCCGCCGCAATGGCGGCCAGCGATTCCGGGGCGAGGTTCACCGTCAGGGCCTCCGTTCCACCGCTTACGAGTTGCATCACTCCGCTCCCCCGGCCGGCGTGGATTCAGGGAACACCCGGCTGCTCAGCTGCCGGTAGAGAGCTTCACCCATGCCACGGGACATTCTGCGAGCCGCCTCACTGGCCAGGCGGTCATCCAGCATCGCGTTGAACATGTCCCGGCCCGGGTCGGCCTCGGTCAGCCCGCCCTGCGGGACCGAGGCGCGCATGGCCTGGAACAGCTGCGCGATGAATACGCCTTCGAGGTCGTGCGCCACCTGCCGGAGCTGGGCCCGGTCATCCCGTTGCGGCAGACCGCCACCGATCGGAGGAATGGCGGTCATCGGATCACCACTTCCGCCCGGAGCGCGCCGGAAGCGCGCAGCGCTTCGAAAATCGCGGCGACTTCGTCCGGCCGCGCGCCGACGGCGTGCAGGCCGGCCGCGATATCCTGGACGGTCGCATCCGGCGCGACGCGTACCAGGCCGTCGGCCGCCGGACCCGCCGCCCCGCCTACTTCCAGGGTCAGTCCGTGGTGGCTTACCACCCCGGATCCGACCGTCAGGCCGCCGCCGGCCGCGATGGTGCCCTCCCGGGTATTGATCACCACCCGGGCAGGGCCGCTGACCGGAACGGGCAGCGTATCCAGGGCAGCCAGAAACACATTGGCAGTATCGGCAAGATCACCCGGGGGCTTGAGCAGAACGGAGCCGGGGTCGGTGGCCCGAGCCGTTCCCGGGCCGCGGGCCCGGTTGACCGCCTCGGCGATGGCCGTCGCGGTGCCGAGGTTCGGGTCCTTCAGGACCAGGCGCAATTCGGCCGCCGGGGCAACCGGGCTCGGATCGGCCTCCAGCAGACCGCCCTGGATGATCCGTCCGGAATTCCCCCGTCTGGCGGCCGGACCGTAGGCCACGGTCTCACCCTCCACATACAACGGGCCCTGGGCGGTGGCGACCGGCGGGTCATTGGGATTCTCGACCAGCGGCGTCATCCAGAGGACACCGCCCCGGAGCGAGGTGGCATCACCCATGGCCGAAACCTGTACCTCGAACCGACCGCCCGAACGGAGGTAGGGAGACAACTCGGCGGTGACCAGCACCGCCGCCACGTTCCGCAGGCGCAGCCGGTCGGGAGGCACCTCGATATTGAACCGCCGGAGCAGGTTGACCACCGAGCGCACCGTCATGGTGCCGCCGGCGTAGGTCCCGAAGCTCCGGTCGCCGGTACCGTCGAGGCCGACGACGAGGCCGTAGCCGACCACCCGCCGGGGCAGATCGCCCGGTCGGAAGGTGAGATCCCCGATCCGCGCGACGCTCTGTGCGGCGGCGCCGGCCGGGAGCAGCAGGGCGAGCAGCGCCGCCCATCGCATCGATGTTGCCGTCATGGCCAGAGTATCGAGAGAATGCGGCCGAGGATCCCCTGCCGGGGACCGATCTTCTTGCCGCGATAGGTGATCACGCTTTCCGCGATTCGATTCGACAGCACGTAATTCGATGCGGCGATGTCTTCGGAACGGACCAGGCCCTGGACCGTGATCTCCTGCTTCCGTCCGTCCACGGTCACTTCCTTGCGGCCCTCGATATGCGCCACTCCGTTGGGCTCGACGGCCGTCACCCGGACGCTGAGCACGGCGGTGAGATCGCCCCGGCGTCCCGCTTCGCCGACGTCACGGGAATCGCTGTTCATGCCGGTGCCGAACCCCTTCGAGGGGCCCAGCCGCACGTCGTCACCGATGCCCGCGTTGAGGTTGGTGCGCTGGGACCGGTTGCCGGTGGCAACCTGGGAGACCCGCTCGCTCGCCGCCGTCTGCTCGTCCACGACGACGGTCAGGATGTCGCCCACCCGGAGCGGCATCCGGTCGGAGACCCAGGACGCGCGGGTGGGAGACAGTCCCGCCCGAGCGGGCGGCGGGGCGGCGGAATCCGCGGGGGCCTGCTGGGCGCCGGCCGCGCCGGCGGCCAGGATCGCCAGCATGCCGGCCAACAGTCCAACTCCGGTCCTGCTCATGAGTCTCCTCCTGCCAGAAGCGCGGTCCCGGCCCCATTGGCGGTGGCGACCACCGATCCAGTGCGGCCCTCGATCCGGGCCCGGACCGATTCGCCAAGTCGGGCGGAGTTGAGGGCGGTACCGTTCACGGTGATCCGGACCCCGCCGCGTTCCCACGACAGCGTGACCGGAGCCCCGGCCTCGATCACCGCCGGGGGGACCACGGCGGGCCAGGTGATTTCCTCTCCCGCGGCGATGGTACGGCGGACTTCCCAGCCGGGGGCCGCATCGGCGCGCGGCGAGGTCGATGCTCCCCAGTGAACCCGTTCTTCGACCTTGATGTCCTCCGGTGCCAGCGTGGTGCCGGAGCGGACGGCGCGCGCCGCGACCGGGACGCTGTCTCTGACTCCCGCCCGGAGCTGGACCGCGGCGGCGTTCCGGTCATCCGGATTGAACACCACAGTGAACCATCCGTCGGTGCCCCTCCCCACCAGCCGGAAGGGTACGGCCGCCGCGGGCCAACGCTCGCTGCGACCCCAGGCCAGCTGAATCCGGCCGGGAGGCACAGCCCAGTCGTCCGCGATCCGCTGCGCGACGGCCAGCTCGATCGCGGGCGGTGGCGCGGCCGGTAGCTGCTGAGCCGCGGCCGGAACCGCCAGCGCGGCCAGGGCCGCGAACAGCGGGGCCGTCCTACCGGATGAGCCCATCGGCCGCCTGCATCATGTCCTCGCCGGCGCGGATGGCCTTGGCATTGATCTCGTAGGCCCGCTGCGCGGCGATCATGTCGGTCATCTCCTGCACGATTTCCACGTTGCTCGACTCCAGCGTTCCCTGCAGCAGGCGGCCGAAGCCGTCCTCCTGCGGGAATCCGGTAATCGGCTGGCCCGACGCGGCGGTCTCCACGTATTCGTTCTCGCCGATGGCCTGGAGGCCGGTGGGGTTCAGGAACCGGGCCAGTTCGATGCGGCCGATCTCGACCGGCGTGCTGCTCGATCCCGAGGTCACGCTCACGATCCCGCTCGGCCCGATCGACAGGTTGGTCGCGTCCTGCGGGATGGTGATTCCCGGGAGGACCACGTACCCGCCGTTGGTGACCAGCGTGCCGCTGTCGGAGATCGTGAAACTGCCGTCCCGCGTGAACGCGGTCGTCCCATCGGGCCGTTCCAGCTGAAAGAAGCCGTCGCCTTCGATCGACAGGTCGAGCGGCCGTCCGGTCATCTCGGGCGAGCCCTGCGAGTGCAGGCGCAGCACCGCCGCAACCCGTACGCCCTTGCCGATCTGAATCGGGCTGATGGTCGAGTTGCCCTGGTAGTTCACGATCCGCCCGCCCTGCACGGTCTCGTAGAGCACATCCTCGAAGCTCACCCGGCTGCGTTTGAAGCCGGTGGTGTTGACGTTCGCCAGATTGTTGGCGATCACGTCGATCATCCGCTGCTGGGCGATCATGCCGCTCGCCGACGTCCGCAGACTCGAATCCATGGTTCGTTTCCTCTCTCCTGGGTATCGGACAAGGACCGGCTACGGAACCCGGCCGACCTGGCCGGTGACCGTGGCCAGCACACTGTCCATCGCCTTCAGCGCGTCGATGTTCGCGGTGTAGGCCCGCTGAATCGTGACCAGATCCACCATCGACAGCATTGAGTCCACGTTGGATTCCTCAACCGCCCCCTGACGCACCCGGAGCGAGCCTTCCTCGACCCGCTGCGGCGGCACCGACGCCACGAACCGGCCCATGCCTTCCTTCCGGAGCGAGGCCGGGTCGGCGACGGTGACCATACGAAGCCGCCCGGCCGGAGCCCCGTCGACCAGGATGGTGCCGTCCCCGTGAAACTCGAGGTTCTGGCCCTGCAGGATGATCGGACCGTCTTCACCCAGCACCAGGTCACCATGTGCGTCGGTGAGCCGGCCGGCGGCGTCCAGCCGCAGGGATCCGCCCCGGATGAGGCGTTCACCCTCGGGGGTCCGGGTGACCAGGAATCCGCGGCCGTCCAGCGCGACATCGAGCGTCCGGCCGGTTTCCCGGAAGGCGCCCTGCTGCAGATCGGTCAGCTGCACCGGCACCGGGAACTGGCTGCCGGGCGACAACTCGGCGGTCAGCCGGTCGGCCTTGAAGGCGTCCGAGTTGGCGTTGGCGATGTTGTTGGCGGTCACCTCCTGAAGCCGGATCAGGTAGGCGAGTGACCGCGCGGTGTTGACGATGCCACCGACAGGCATGGTTCCACTCCCCTCAGACGAAGACATCAGTTCCGCTCCCCTGCGGGACTGGCAAGCGGCATGCCGCCTGCCAGTCCCGCTCCATGTGGTTCTGCCGCTTGCGTTTGCCGGGTCCGCGCCCGCCGGCCGCGCACCCCGCCCGGCGGCCGTCCATGCCGGTCCGGCAATTCCTGCCGCTACGGGATCTGGACTCTGCCGGTACGAGCCAGCACCCGGACCGCGTCCTGAGCCAGCCCGGTGCGCCGCGCCACCTCGGCCGGCGATCTCCCCTTCCGCAGCAGTATCCCGAGCGCCCCGGCACGGCGCCGGCGCACCCTCACCAGGAGGAGCGCGGAAAGCGCCAGGCACAGCCCGAGGCCGGCCGCAAACGAATCCAGCGGTCCGCGGCTGCCGAAGGCCATTGCCGCCTGCCGGAACAGCTCGGGGGCGGCTGCCATCCAGTCCTTCACTACCGGAGCCAGCTTCGGCAGGCTGCCCGCCGCGGCAAGCAGAGCCGCGATACCGATGACCATGGGCCAGATCGAGCGCTTCATGTCAGATCTCCTTCCGCCAGATACTCCCGCAGACGCTGTAGTGCCCGGGTCCGGATCTGGGAGACCCGGGACTCCGAGACGTGGAGCAGTTCGCCGATCTGTTTCAGGTTCACCTGCTCGTAGAAGGACAGGCTGACGACCAGGCGTTCCTTCTCCGGCAACCGATCGAGGGCCCGGCGCAGGACGGCCACGGTCTCCTGCTGATCCAGCAGATCCGCCGGCCCCGCCCCATCCTCGTCGGCCAGCCGCTCCGCGAGACTGCCCTGCTCCGGAGTCGCGACCGGATCCATCGAGACGAACCGGCCGCCCTGAAGATCCTCGTTCCACTGCCAGTAGGTTTCGAGATCGACCTGCAGCGCATCGGCCATCTCAGCCGGAGTCGGGACCCGTCCCAGTTCCTGCTGCAGCCGTTCCCGGGCTTCGGCCACCCGGCGCGCCCGCGCCCGGGCACCGCGGGGCTGCCAGTTGCGGGCCCGGAGTTCATCCAGCATCGCGCCCCGGATCCGGGGCACGGCGAAGGAACTGAAGGCCAGTCCCCGGGTGTGGTCGAAGCCCTCCAGCGCCTGCACCAGGCCGAGCGTGCCGGCGCTCACCAGATCGTCCAGCTCGGCGTAATCTCCCGAGCGCCGGGCCAGCTGGTGGGCCGCATGGTGGACCAGTCCCAGGTAACTGGTGAGCAGCTGAGCCCGCGCCGAGGGGTCCTGGTCGCGGCGGTACCGCTCCCACAGCCGGTCGGTGAGTCCGCTCCCGGAGCGCCCGGAGGTATCAGCGGTGAGCGGCTGCATGGTGGTGTCCCCGGGTGGTAGACTGTTCCAGCCGCGCCAGCAGATCGGTGAGGCCCGGCGGCTCGTGCCGCAGCAGCGTCGAAGGGTCCTGCAGCGCCGCCCGCATGGACGCGTCTTCTTCGACCGCCCCGGCGAACCCCACATCCCGCTTGAGGAACCGGCTCGCGGCCAGCCGCAGCCGTTCATGGACTCCAAGCGCTTCTTCCGAATCGGAGACCCGGTTCACCACCACGTCGACCGGGACCGACGGAACCTGCAGGGTCACGATCTTGGTGAGGGCATACGCGTCGCTCAGGGCGGCCGGTTCCGGCACGGCCAGCACCAGCAGCCGGGTGGCCGCGATGGCCACCGCCCGCACGACCTCCTCGATGCCGCCTCCGGCATCGACGATCACGTGATCGTACCGGTCGTAGAGCGTGGTGAGCCTGTGATAGAGCCTGGCGCGATCGGTCACCGTCAGTCCGTGAATCGCTTCCGCGCCGGACTCGGCCGGGAGCAGCCAGAGGTTGCGGGTCACCGCGGTGAGCAGCGCCTCCGGCCGGACGATTCCCGCGTGCAGGTCGGACAGTTTTGCCGCGGGCCGCAGGCCCAGCATGATGTGCAGGTTGCCCAGGTTCTGGGCGCCGTCGACGAGCAGCGTGCGCCGGCCGGACCGGGCCAGGGCCGAAGCCAGGAGGATCGAGAGCACCGACTTCCCCACACCGCCCTTACCGCTGCCCAGGACCCAGGCAGGAACACGCGGCGGCTCCGCCGGAGCGGGCACCACGGCAGAGGTTGCCGCCACCATGGCCCGGAGGGCCGCGGCCTGATCGTTCATGCCACCACCGGGGCCGTCCGGTCCGCCGCCGGACGTTCACACGCGTTCCGCAGGCGCGCGGCGGCGCTCTTCAGATCGGTGGGGACCTCCTGGCCGTCGGTCAACCACCGCATGGGCAGCCCGAAGTCGGCGGCCAGGTCGAAGACCATCGCGTCGCCGGGGAATTCGTCCATCTTGCTGGCCAGCAGATGGGTGACCCCCCGCGGCCGGTATTCGGCCACGACCCGCCGGGCGAGCTGGGGCCGGAGACCGGCCGGCACCACCAGGTGCACTTCCAGCGGGCGGAGCCGCCGGAGCTGATCGAAGGTGGCCTTCACGTCGGCCCGGACCGCGGGGCCCCGCCCGGCGGTATCGACCAGCACCACCTCGCGGTCACGCAGCCGGCGGGTGGCCGCGGCGAGATCTCCCGCTTCGTAGGCGACCTCGATCGGGATCTTCGCGATTTCCGCGTAGATCCTCGACTGCTCCACTCCGCCGATGCGATAGGTATCCAGGCACAGCAGGCCCACCCGCCTGCCTCCGAAAACGTGCGGGTGGGTGGCCAGCTTGGCGATCGTCGTGGTCTTGCCCGCGCCGGTCGGACCGACCAGAGCGATGAACGCGGGCCCGTTGCCTGAGGGCCCCGCGTCCAGGCGCGGGATCATGCCGCACTGGCCGGCACGGATGAGCTTCCGCGGCGCGGCGCGTTCGGCGGCACCGGCGCTCTCGGGATCGGCCGCCACCAGCTCGAAGCCGCCACCGGAAGACCGCCGAACCGACAGGACGACGGCGTCCACCCCCAGAACCGCCTGGGCATGGGTAAGCAGCGCGGGGATATCCCGGCCCGAAAAGGTCTCAAGCGGCATGGGGCAACTC
Source organism: Gemmatimonadales bacterium (assembly GCA_050183505.1). GTDB lineage: Bacteria > Gemmatimonadota > Gemmatimonadetes > Gemmatimonadales > GWC2-71-9 > JBFXBG01. Next base: position 41,219 of record JBFXBG010000002.1, read on the forward strand.
CCAGGTGGCGATGGTGTGAATCGGGGTGTGCGTGGGCAGCTCCGCCAGCGAGATCACGGGCAGGCGGGGCAGCACCGGCTCCAGCAGCCGGCGGACGCCGACGCGCAGCGCCGGCGACGTGATCAGGGGCGCCAGCCGTCCATCCTGCCGGGTGGACGCGGCCATTTCCGTCAGGGACTGCAGCACGGCGGCGAGATCGGCGGAATCCATCGGCCGCTGGCCGTCGCGCGGCCGGGGCCCGAACAGCTGGATCAGCGCGGCCTCCAGCCGCGGGCCCATGCCGATCGCCCGGATGGCACCCTGGCCGCCGCCCAGCTTCTGGACGATCACCGACGACAGCGCGCGCCGGACATGCTCGGTGAGAATCTCCGGGTCCTTGGTCTGTTCCGCGGCGTCCGACAGCGCCTCGAGGATGGTGATGAGATCCCGGACCGGGATGCCCTCCCGGAGAAGCCGCTGCAGCACCCGGTGTACCGTACCCAGCGGCAGCCGGTTGGGGACGACGTCCTCGACCAGGGCGGGATTGGACTCCTTGAGGCCGTCCAGCAGTTCACGGGTATCCTGCCGGCTCAGCAGCTCGGCGGCGTGCTGCCGGATCGCCTCCATCAGATGAGTCGAGATGACCGTCTGCGCCTCGACGACGTTGTAGCCGTGGGCTTCCGCGTCGGCCCGCTGCCCCGGATTGATCCAGAGGGCCGGGATGCCGAAGCTCGGGTCGGTGGTGGGAATGCCGTCCAGCTTGCCCGCGTGTCCCGAGGTGTTCAGGGCCAGCAGCTGACGCGGCAGCACTTCGCTGCCGGCCACCCGTACGCCCCGCATCTTGATCACGTACTCATTGGCGCCCAGCTGGATGTTGTCGCGGATCCGCGCCGGCGGCACGATGATCCCGATTTCAAACGCCAGTTGCTTGCGCAGGATGCCGATCCGCTGCAGCAGATCCCCGCCCTGCTGTTCGTCCACCAGCGGAAGCAGAGCGTAGCCGATCTCCAGCTCCAGCGGGTCCATCGCGAGCATCTCCCGGATCACCGGCGGGGCCGATGCCGCGGAAGCCGGTTCGCCGGTCTTCTCGGCGACGTTGGCAGCCGCGGCTGCGGCCTTTTTTCTCGTGCCGATCCGGTAGGCGATGCCGGCGGACCCGGCGGACAGCAGAAGGAAGGGAATCGCCGGCAGCCCGGGCACGACCGCGAAGAGGGCCAGCAGGCCGGAGGCGGTCCAGATGGCACGCGCGTCGCGGGTGAGCTGGGCCGCGAGCGAGGGCGCCATCGAACTGCCACCCGAGCCGTAGGTCACCAGCATGCCGGCGGCGGTACTCACGACCAGGGCCGGGATCTGGGTGACCAGGCCGTCGCCCACCGACAGGGCACTGAACGTGCTCAACGACTGACCCGCGCTCATGCCGTGCTGGGTCATGCCGATGACGAATCCGCCGATCAGGTTGATGCCGGTGATGATCAGCCCGGCGACGGCATCGCCCCGGACGAACTTGGCGGCGCCGTCCATCGACCCGTAGAAGTCGGCGTAGCGGCTGATCTCCTCCCGCCGGCGACGGGCCTCGTGTTCGTCGATCAGCCCGGCGCTCAGGTCGGCGTCGATGCTCATCTGGCGGCCGGGCATGGCATCCAGGGTGAACCGCGCCGCCACCTCGGCGATGCGCCCCGCGCCCTTGGTGATGACCGTGAAGTTGATCACCACGAGAATCAGGAAGATCACCAGACCGACGACATAGTTGCCGCCGATCACGAAGTTGCCGAAGGCCGCGATGACCTGCCCGGCCGACCCGGTGCTCAGGATCAGACGGGTGCTGCTCACGTTGAGCCCCAGCCGCAGCAGCGTGATCAGCAGCAGCAGGCTCGGGAAGATGCTGAACTCGAGCGGATCGCGGCAGGAAACCGTCACCAGCAGCACCACCACGGCCAGCGCGATGCTCAGGGCCAGCAGGGCGTCCAGCAGGAACGGCGGCAGCGGCATCACCAGCAGGGCCACGACCGCCACCACACCGATCGCCAGATACGTCTCGGCCGACGACGAAAGCAGCCGGGAGCGGGCGGACGTGCCCGCACCGGTGGCCACGCCCCGGCCCTGACCCGGACGGGCGCCCTGGGCCACGGTGCCGCTCCGTACCGGGGCGGCGGCAGCGGGAGTGACGACCGCCGTCACGAAGGCCTCCGGGTCTCAACCGACCCGGCCGAGGGGAGGCCGGCCCGCCGGCGATAGACGAACGCCAGGATCTCGGCCACCGCCGCGTAGAGCGCCGGGGGAATCGAACGGCCGACGGTGGCCGTGGCGAGCAGGGCCCGCGCCACGGCAACGTTCTCCACCACCGGGACATCATGGTCGAACGCGATCCGCTTGATACGCTCGGCCAGCTTCCGTTCGCCCATGGCGAGGACCACCGGAGCGGCGGCCACCGAGACGTCGTATTGCAGCGCGACGGCGACATGCGTGGGGTTGACGATGACCACATCGGCCCGGGGAACCTGCTGCAGCATCCGCTGGCGGGCACGGGAGCGGGCCAGCGACTGGATCCGGCTCTTGATCAGCGGATCGCCTTCGCTCTCCCGGTGCTCCTGCACCACTTCCTGCCGGGTCATCTTGAGGCTCTTCTCGGTCTGGAAAACCTGGAACCCGTAGTCGAAGGCCGCCAGCGCCAGGAATGCCAGGCCGGTGATCATGGCCAGCCGCAGGACCAGCGACCGCACCATCATCAGCGTGGCCTCGGGACCGGTCTCGGCGAGGGTGAGGATCTCCGGCCAGGCGCGCGCCAGAACCATCCAGGTCACCAGTCCGAGGATCAGCACCTTGGCGGTCGATTTGAGCAGCGCCGCGACGGCCTCGAGGCCGAAGATCCGCTTGAGGTTGGCCAGCGGACTCAACCGTGAGAGCTGGGGACGCAACGGCTGCCCGGTGACCAGGCCGCGTGTCTGGATCAGGCCGACCAGCACCACGATCGCGGTGATACCGACCAGGAGCGGCAGCAGCGCGAGCAGCAGACCGAGACCCAGGTCCCGCAGCATGCTGACGACGCTGGCGGGGGTCAGCGGACCGGCCGAGAGGGTCCGGGCCGACTGGCGGAGCGAGCGGGCGGCGAACCCGGCCAGGGTTCCGCCGGCGGCCACCGCCACCGCCCCGGTCCCCGCCAGGAGAACCGCGGCCGTCAGCAGCTCGGCGCTCCGCGGGATCTTGCCCTCCTCCCGGGCGCGTTGCCGCTTGCGCGGGGTCGGACTCTCGGTCCGTTCCTGGGCGGAATTCTGTTCGTCAGCCATGGATCACCGCGGCACCGGTTGAAAGCTCTGAAGCACTTCCTGCACCTGGGATGGGATCCCGTGCATCCACCGCTCGATTACCGGTGCCACCACGCCGAGGGAAGCACCAAGGGTCACCAGGCCGAGCGCGATCACGATCGGGAACGACACCATCATCGCATTCAGGTGAGGCACGGCCCGGCTCAGGATCGCCAGGGCCAGATTGGCCAGCAGCAGAGCGACCATGACCGGCGCGGCCGCGCGCAAGGCGCTGCTGAAGAGCGTACCCGCCAGCATCGTGGCCCCGGTGGCGCCGCCCTGGAGACTCATGGGCATGCCGGGCGGAAGGATCCGAAGACTGTCCGCCAGCCCCTGCAGCAGCATGGTGTGGCCACCCACGCTGACGTAAATCAGCAGCGCGAGCGCCGACTGGATCTGGCCGACGCCGGAGACCTGCATGTCCGGCGTGGGGAGCAGGGCGGGACCGAGGGACAGGCTCATCTGCAGCGAGATCACCTCGCCCGCGAGGGCCGCTCCCTGGACCACCACCGCCGCGGTGAGCCCGATGGCGAGCCCGACGATGAATTCCATGGCCAGCGGGAGCGGCAGATCCAGCCACTGATCCGGCATGGTCACCCGCGGCGCACCGGGCAGCAGCAGGATCGCCAGGAGCACGGTGATGGCCGCCCGGGCCGGACGCGGCAGCGCCGTCATGGACCAGAGCGGCGCGGCCAGCATCAGTCCGCCGAGCCGGGTGGAGATCAGCACGAAGGCCGGCCAGCTTCCCGGGCGCAGGGCCTGGATCAGAAAGTCCGGCATCAGGACCCCAGTGTCGGCAGGCTGCGCAGGGTGCCGACCAGGTACTCGATGAGCTGATTCAGCATCCAGGGTAGCGTCAGCACCAGCACCAGGCCGGTCAGCAGCAGCTTGGGAATGAAGGTCAGCGTCTGTTCCTGGATCTGGGTCACCGCCTGCAGCAGGCTGATGACGATGCCCGTGAGCATGGCGGTGAGCAGGGCCGGTCCCGCCACCAGCGCGGTGAGCAGGATGGCACGGCGGACCAGTTCGACGGCAAGAGCGGCGGACATCGGATCACCGGAAGCTGGCGACGAGATTCTGGACCACGAGGCTCCAGCCGTCGGCCAGCACGAAGAGCAGCAGTTTGAAGGGCAACGAGATCATCACCGGCGGCAGCATGAACATGCCGAGGCTCATGAGCACCGACGCGACGATCAGATCGATGACGACGAAGGGCAGGAAGATGACGAAGCCCATCTGGAACGCGGTCCGCAGCTCGCTGGTGACGAACGCCGAGACGATCGTGACCGTCGGCAGATCCTCGGCGGTCTCCACGCTCTCCACATGGCTCAGGTCGGCGAAGAGCGTCAGGTCCTGCTCCCGGGTGTTCCCCAGCATGAACTCGCGGAACGGGTGCAGCGACCGGCTGTAGGCCTCCGCCTGGCTGATCTGTCCGTCGAAGTAGGGCCGCAGGGCGGTGCGATTGGCCTCCTGCAGCACCGGGTTCATGACGACCCCGGTGAGCAGCACCGCGAACGCGACCAGCAACTGGCCCGGAGGCGTCGTCTGGGTGCCGAGGGCGGAGCGCAGGAAGTGCAGGACGATCAGGATCCGGGTGAAGCTGGTCATCAACAGGAACAGCGCCGGCAGGATAGTCAGCACACCCATGAACACGACCAGACCCACCGTGCCGGACAGATGGAGCCCGTCGCTCCCTTCACCCAGGCGGATGTCGATCTGCGGCGGAGCCGGCGGGGTCACCCGTGGGCCGGCCGGCTGCTGCACCGCGGCCGGGGCCGGCCGGGCGGCCGGCGTCTGGGCCGGCAGCCACCGGGGACCGACCAGCAGAAGCAGGAGCACCAGCGGCAGCGCGCGGCGCAGACGTGGGAGCCAGCCCGCGCCCGCCATCGTGAAGGCCGCCGGCGTCTGCGGCGTGGCCGGCGCCAGCGCCTGGTCGCAGGCCTCGCCGGTGAGTTCGGTCAGCAGCGTGGTGCCGCCGTCCCCGACCGACACGACCAGGACCCGGTCGGCCACCCGGAGCAGCGCCACGTTCTGTTTGGGACCGACCGGGATGCGCCGGAGCACCTGCAGCGGAACCCGGCCGCTGTCGCCGCCGAGGCCGTGCTGCAGCCGGCGGAGCAGCCGGACCGCCAGCGCCAGCAGGCCGAAGGTGACGGCCAGCGCGCCGACCAGGCTACCGAGACCGGTCATCGGCGGCAGCGTCCGCACCCGCGGGCGCCGACATGAGACGGGTGATCCTGATCCCGAAGTATTCTCCGGTCACCACGACCTCGCCTTCGGCCAGCTTGCGGTCGCTGACGTACACGTCGACCGGTTCGCCAACCATCCGGTCCAGCTGAATGACGGAGCCGGTCCCCAGCTGGAGGATCTCCTCCACCGTCATGTTGGCGCGGCCGAACTCGATCACGACCGGCATGGAAACGTCGAGCAGCGCCTCGAGCGTGGCACCGGCGCCGGAACGCGCCGCGGCCGCCTCGAGCGCGGGGGGCGTGGGCGCCGCCGCGGTGGGCTTGGTCACGAAATGATCTCCTGCCGGACGGGAGCCGGCCGTACTCCGGTGGATGGTGCAAGACGCTGGGTGATCCGAAGCCCGAGCCTGCGGCGGACCTGCCCCAGCGTGCCGAGAAAGCGGGATTGACCGTTCACATGAACTTCAAGCTGGCCGTCGGGCGGCTGCCGGGTCGGGAGCACCTGCCCGACTTCGAGTCGCGCCAGCGCGCGGGCGCTGAGCCAGAGCGGCGGCATCCGCACCGAAACCGCCAGCCGGACCTGCCGCAGCCCGGATTCCACCTGCACCCGGTTGGGCGTGCCGTGGGCCGGCGCGTTGTGGACACTGGGCGTCGCGGTCTGCAGAAAGGCCTCCAGCATGCTCATCGGCAGCGCCACCGTCGTGAAACCGCGGAAGGCGCCGCTCCGCACTTCGATATTGGCGATGAGCACGTTCTCTTCCCGGCTGGTGACCTGCAGCGCATCCGGATTCGACTCGAAGCCGACCATCTCCGGCGCCAGCGGCAGGTAATCCTCCCAGGCATCCTTCAGCAGGCCGAGCATCCGCTCGGCTACGCCGCGCACAACGCCCTGCTCCAGCGGCGTGACCGCCCGGCGGAGCCGGGTCGGCTCTCCCGGCCCGCCGAACAGCCGGTCGATGAGGTAGAAGGAGAAGCCGGTTCCCAGGTCGATCACCCCGTACCCGCTGTTGGCACCCTCACTGCGGAACACGAATGCGGCACAGGGCGCGCCGAGAGACAGCAGGAACTCGCCGAAGGTGGCCTGCTCCACGCTGGAAACCGCCACGTCCATCGGGCAGCGAAGCCGAGACGAAAGATGCGACTGCACGCTCAGGGCGAACCGCCCGTAGATCGTCTGCAGCAGCGTCCGCCGGTCCTTGGAGACCCGGGGCGGCTGCAGGAAGTTGAAGGGAACGACTTCGGCCGACGCATCGCCGCCGGTCAGGGGAACCGTCCCCTGCAGCAGCGCGTCGATATCCCTCTGCGTAAGGCGCTCGGTCATGATCGGATCACTGGAGGACGAATTGCGGCAGAAACACCCGCAGCCGGTCGCTGCTCACGATCGGAGCCACCGCGAGGGCCAGCTGGCGCTTCAGCGTGTCCCGGGCGCCCGGCAGCAACAGAGCATCCCAGGAGGTCGAACTCAGCACGCCGATGACGGCGTCCCGGACCTCGACCTCCCGCTCCCGGGCCCGGTCCTCGGTCCTGCTGTCGGGAAACTCGAAGGCCACCGAAGCCATCAGGAACCGGGTTCCCTGCGAGCCGGCAGGGTTCACGATGATGTTCTCCAGCTTGAGCATGATCCCCGTCCCCGGTTCCGCGGCATGCTCCGGCTCCGGGGTGGCAACCTCGGCCGGCCCCGCCTTCGCCTTGGCGGCCAGCCGCGGTCCGACGACAAACACGCCGGCGCCGCCGCCGAGCACCAGCGCGAGCCCCACGATGCCGAAGACCACGAACCCCTTCTTCCGGGGCGGGGCGGCTTCGGCCGGTGGCGCTTCCTGTGTTTCCTGGTCGGTCATGGTCATTCCGGAATAGGGTGGCGCGTGCATCGGGTTCGCCCCCGGCAAAAGCAACGCGCGTACCACACCGGGGCGTCATCGGAAGTGCCCGGACGCCGGCCCGGCAACACCTCGGATCCTGTTGTGGGGAATCGACTTGCGAGGGAGGCCCGGGAGGGCGGTGAATCGGCGGCGGGGTGGTGCGACGAGGCGGGCGGCTGAACCAGCCGGACCGGACGGAATACTCTTCCGGCGGAAGCGGCGAGAATTGCCGGGCGGCAGACGGCGCCGCCGCCCGGCATTCCCCCGGCGGTTAGCGCCGCAGATTCACCAGTTCCTGCAGCATTTCGTCCGCGGTGCTGATGACCCGGGCATTCGCCTGGAAGCCCCGCTGGGCGATGATCATGCTGGCGAATTCGGTGGAGATATCCACGTTGGAACTCTCCAGCGCACCGGCCGTGATCGAGGAGTTCCCCCCGGTGCCGGCGAAGCCGATGACGGCCAGGCCGGAGTTGGGAGACTCTTCATAGACGTTCTCCCCGTTCCGCAGCAGACCCGAAGGGTTGTTGAACGACGCCAGCGCCACCTGCGCCAGCGGCTTGTTCACCCCGTTGGAGAAGAAGCCGGTGATGATTCCCTGGGCATCCACGCTGATGTTGATCAGATCCCCAGCGGGATACCCGTCCTGGCTGTTCACCACCGCGTTGGAGGGGTTGGCGAACCCGGCCAGGCCGTCAAACCCGTTGATGGTGCCGGAGTTGATCGACACCTGAAAGGGCGCCCCGCTCGAAGGGGTCAGGGTGAGGTTGCTTCCGCCGCCCGGATAGGTGAAGCTCGCCAGGCTCCCGTTGGCGTTGAACGTCACGGTCCCGGTGCCGGCCGGCGTCACGGGCGCCGAGGTACTGGAGGCCGTCCAGTCCCAGGTCCCCGGGCCGGTGTTGGTGAAGAGCAGCTGCAGGTCGTGCGGGGCACCGGCGCTGTCGTACACCGTGATCCCCATGGTGTGGGTGTCTCCCACCGCGGCCCCGGCGTCCAGGTTGCCGGTGAGCCCGATCTGGGTTGTCGCCTGGGCCGGTGATTTGGCGCCCAGCTGAAGCTGGATATCCCCGATCGACGACGAGGACGAGAAATTCCCCAGCGGATCGGCGTTGATGCCCTGCACCACGTACCCGTTGGCGCCGGAAATGAGCCGGCCGTTGGCGTCGAGCTGGAAGTTGCCGGCCCGGGTGTATACCGGCCGCTGGCCGTTGCTCAGGACGAAGAGCGCGTTGCCCTGAATGGCCAGATCCAGTGTCTGCCCGGTCGTCTCCAGGCTGCCCTGGGTGAACAGCTGGTCGATACTGCCGATGTTGACCCCGGTGCCGATCTGGACCGGATTGGTCCCGCCCAGAGTCGCCGGGCGGGACGCGCCCCGGAGCACCTGCACGAAGGCTTCCTTGAACGTGACCCGGGAGGCCTTGAAGCCGACCGTATTCACGTTCGCGATGTTGTTGCCGATCACGTCCATCTGGGTCTGGTGACTGCGGAGCCCGGAGACGCCGGCGAAGAGCGCGCCCATCATGAGTGTGTGTTCTCCTGAAAACGTGGGTTAGAGGTGTGAGAGCATCGCGAGTGAACCCGGAGCCGGCGTTCCGCCGGTGCCCGGCTCGATTTCGGCCAGGCTCTCAAGCGGGACTTCGAGCGCTCCCATGCGGAGCATGATGGTGCCGTTGCGGAAGTAGATCCCATCGACGGTGCCGGTCGTGTAGGTCGTGACCGGGACATCGGCGCCGTCGGTGGTCTTCACGCTGACCTCATAGTGATACGTCCCGGCCGGCAGGTCGCCCGGCAGCGGGACGGCCTGCCGGCCCGCGGGCACACTGCCCAGGTTCCGGGTCGCCACAACCGCACCGCTGTCATCCCGCAGAGTGAGGGTCGCCGTACCGCCGGCACCGCCCACCTCGACCCGGAGCTGGCCCGCCGTCCCGGCGGTGATCTCCAGCTGGTCTCCCTCGGCAACGATCTGCCGGCCAAGCAGCGATGCGCTGAGGGCGGTCTGGCTCACCAGCGTGCCCAGGTGCACCGCATCGGTCTGGGCCGCGAGCTGGTCGTTCAGCTGGGTCAACTGCTCCACCGAGGTGAACTGGGCCAGCTGGACCGCGAACTCCTGCGGCTGAAGCGGGCTCAACGGATCCTGGTGGCGCAGCTGGGTCACCAGCAGCGTGAGGAACGCGTCCTTGTCGAGGCTGCTGCGGTCGCGCGGCTGCGCGGTGGCCGGCCCCGGAAGCACGGATTCCGCCGTCGGTGTGATCATCGGTCCTGCCTTTCTGCCCCTTCGCGAGGCGAGCGCCGCCGCCCGTCACGGGGGAGGGTGCCGGAACGGTCATCCCGCCGGTGCTCCTCCGGTGTGTGCGGATCGGACGAATGGTCGCGCGCGGGGTCGCGCGACGGGGTGTGCTTCAGATCGGGAGCCGCCGGTCCCTCACGCACGGCCACATGGGCATCGGCAAAGCCTCGCTCCGCCAGCCCGCGGCGCAGGTCGCCCAGACCGTCGCGCAGCGCGCCGGCCGTGGCGCGGTCGGCGGCGAAGATCGTCGCGTGCAGCACCTCCCCCCGGAGCGAAAGACGCAGCCTGCCCGCCATGCCGCCTTCGTTGACCAGCGGCACCGTCACCTGCGCCGCCGGCCTGGGCGGCGGGGGGAGCGGGACGGCTACCGGCCGGACCGGCACCGGAGGTGCCGGCGTCCCGACCTGAGCCAGGGTGACCTGAATCCTCGGTGCCGGATCGGCAACCGGCGCGGCCGGCTGCGCGACGGCGACCGGGGCGGAGGCCGGGTTCGCGCTCCGGCCCGGCGCGGCCGCGGTCTCGTCCCGGGATGGTTTGGTCGTTTCCCGCTGCGCCGGCGCCTGATCGGGCGCCGACGCCACGACCGGTGCGGCCGGCTCCGGCGGAGTCCCGGCGGGACCGCCTGCCAGCTCCCGACCCGCCCGGGCGGCGTCCGGCGGCGGCGGCGAAGCAGCATCGGCTTCGGGACCGACGGCGAGGGGGACCGCGCTCAGCACGGCCGCAGCCGCGCTGCCCGGAACGGTCTTCCCGGCCTGGCTCGCAGCCGATGGAGCGGTGCGTGGAATGACCGGTCCGGACGGCGAGTCCGGCCCGGCGCCGGCTTCGGCGGCCGGGTTCCCACCGGATGAGCCCGGCGGCTCGGCGGACGGCTCGCGGCTGCGCAGGGGCGGCGGCGGGACCGTCTGCCGCACGGCCAGTTCCAGCGCCGCATCGAAGGCGGGGCGATCCTCTTCCCGCTTCGCCACGCGGGCGGGGGTGCGGGAGGGCGCCGGATCGGCCGGGACCGCCGGCAGCGGTTGAATCATCGGGTTCCCTCGGTGGTGGCGAGCAGACGGCGGCTCAACGCCGCGGCGCGCTCGACCGGCAGCTGCCCCATGAGCTGGGCGGTCTGTCTCACACCCAGCTGGCGGAAGATTCCTTCGACTTGTGCGTCGCTCAGGTGACCCAGGATGCGGGCCGCATCGGCCGGCTTCATGTTGACCAGGATCCGGGCGACCTGTCCGTAGGCCCGGGCTTCCTCCTCGGGGGTCGGACCGGGCTGGGGCCCGGGTGCCTGCCGGATGGGTGCGGCCACCGGCGCCTCGGGCGGCGCGGCAGCCACGGCCCCCGCGTCGGCGCTGTCGGTCCGCGGTGTGAGCGTATCCGCCGTCGACGGCGGCGGCCCGTGATCGGCCTGGCTGTCCGCCGCGGCCACAGCCACGGCGCCGTGTTCGGTCGAGTCGATCGCGGTGCTGGTGGAGTCGGCAGCCGGGACATTCCCGCCGGACCGCAGGACCACAGCTCCGGTCCCCGCTCCGAGCGCCACCAGAAACGCCGCGAGGCTCAACAGGATGATCTTCATCGGGTCTTCTCCCCCCGGGCATGCCGCTGCAGCACGATCTCGTCGATCTGCGATTGCTCATGCCTGGCCACCTGCAGGAACCACTCGGCGTGACGGATCTCCCGCAGCCGCTCGACCGAGCGACGATCCTGGCGGGCGGCGACGAACTGCGACTGGCCGTCTTCCACGGCGGACACGGCGCTTGCATGCTCGGCCCGGGCCGCGTCCACGTGGGTCGCCGCGGCATCGCGGGCCAGGCCCAGCGTGCGCAGCACTCCGGCGGTGACGCCGTCTTCGGCGAGCCGGGCGATGATTCCGCAGCACCGGTCCAGCCTCTCGGAGGCTTCCTCCACCGCATGGCGCCGCGCCAGTTCATCCCGGACCGCATGCGCCAGTTCGCGTGCGCGCTCCTGTTCCAGCCGCTCGCGCAGGGCCAGCACGCGGTCGAGTCGGAAAGTGAAGTGTTTCATGCCTCGGGCCCTCCCATGCGGGCGCGGACCTGGCCGGCCAGCTGGAGCAGCAGGCTCCGGGTCCGCTCCAGTCCGCTGTGATCCTCCGCGGTCTGCTGCAGGAAGCCGAGCAACTGCGGACGGAGCGCAATGGCGGCGTCCACCATCCGGTCGGCGCCGGGTTTGTAGGCACCGACGGCGATCAGATCTTCCTGGCTCCGGTAGGCCGCTTCCAGCCGGAGCACCGTGTTGGCGGCCTCCAGCTGCTCGCGGTCGACCACGGCGTCCCGTACCCGGCTCACACTCTCGAGAACGTCGATGGCCGGGAAGTGCCGGGCGCTCGCCAGCCGCCGGCTCAGGACGATGTGGCCGTCCAGAATCGAACGGGCCGAATCGGCCACCGGCTCGTTGAAATCATCGCCTTCGACCAGCACGGTATAGAGCCCGGTGATGCTGCCGGTCGCCGCGGTGCCGGCCCGCTCCAGCAGGCGCGGCAGGGCCGCGAAGACCGAGGGCGGATATCCCTTGGTGGTCGGCGGCTCGCCGACCGCCAGGCCGATCTCGCGCCAGGCCATCGCCACCCGGGTGATCGAATCCATCATGAGCAGCACGTTCTTGCCGCGGTCACGGAACCACTCGGCGATCGCGGTGGCGACCAGCGCGCCGGTCGCGCGGACCACGGCGGCCTGGTCGCTGGTGGCGGCGACCACCACCGAACGGCGCAGGCCCTCGGGGCCCAGGTCCCGCTCGATGAATTCGCGCACCTCGCGGCCGCGCTCACCCACCAGCGCGATCACGTTCACGTCGGCCGTCGAATGGCGCGCCACCATTCCCATCAGCACGCTCTTGCCAACGCCGCTGCCGGCCATGATTCCGATCCGCTGACCCAGCCCCAGAGTGAGCAGGCTGTCGATGGTACGCACGCCGGTACCGAGCGGCCGGTGAATCGGGGCCCGCTCCAGCGGACTCGGCGGACTGGCATTGAGGGGGCAGCGCTGCCGCAGCGCGGGAAGCGGCCGGCCATCGATCGGATGTCCCAGCCCGTCGACTACCCGGCCCACCAGACCCTCGGCGGCTTCCGCGTACAGCGCGCGCGCCAGGGGAATCACCACGGCACCGGGGTGGATGCCCTGGAGTTCACCCAGAGGCATGAGCAGAATCCCGCCCTCATGGAAGCCGACGACCTGGGCCAGCATGGGCTCGTGATCCTCCGGCGTGATCCGGCAGACCTCTCCCACCGCGACCGAGAGCGACGTCGCCTCCACCACCTGCCCGATGACCCGGGTGACCCGGCCGAACACCACGAAACGCGGGGTGTTGTCGATCCGGGCCAGCCAGTCCGCCAGCAGCGGGGTCGGGGGGGTGTCAGTCGTAGGCCAGTCGTTCATACAGCCTCTGCAAGGCGACGTCGGTCCGGCCGTCCACGATCCGGGCCGGGGTCTGCATCAGAAACCCGCCCCGGTCCAGGCTGGGGTCGGCCATCCACTTCACCTTGACTTCTCCCCGGTTTCCCGCCGCCGCGTCGAGCTGGTCGGCGACGGTGGCGTAGTCTTCCGGGTTCAGATAGATCGTGAACGCCGTGTCCCGGGGGAGCAGTGCCAGCGCGCGCTCGACCAGGGCCTGCAGCAGCGACGGATCCGCCTGGACCTCCCGCTGGATCACGTGCTGCGCCATGCCGACCGCCAGGCCTTCGATATTGCGGGCCTGATCGCGCAGGAACTCCTCCCGGGCCGCCGCCAGCGCCGCGACGGTATCGCCCAGGGCCTCGAGCGCCGGCCCCAGAGCTTCCCGGGCCCGTTCCTGGGCATCGGCGAACCCGTCGGCGTATCCCCGTTCGTACTCCTGCCGGCGTGCCACCTCGGCCGGGTCGACGACGGAGTGCCGGGGATCCCCGGGAAGCTCCGGCAGGGCCCAGCCGGCGTCAGGCGATGATGTCATCGTTGCCACCGCGGCTCCGCACCAGGATCTCTCCCGCTTCTTCGAGCGCCCGCACCCGTTCGATGACTTCCGCGTGGGCGGCCTCCACCTCCCGGACCCGGACCGCGCCGAGCAGCTCGATTTCCTCTTCGAGTGCCGAGGCGGCGCGCTCGGACATGTTCTTCATGATGTGTCGCTTGAGTTCCTCGCTGGCGGCCTTGAGGGCGAGCGCCAGCTGCTTGCTTTCCACGTCCCGCAGCAACCGCTGCATGCTGCGGCCGTCGAGCAGGAGCAGGTCCTCGAAGACGAACATCAGGGCCTTGATGCGCGAAGCGATCTCGCCGCCGTGCGTCTCGATCCCGTCGAGGAGCTGCTTCTCCAGGGTTCCACCGGTGAGGTTCAGCAGTTTGGCCACGGCGGCGGGGCCGCCCGACAGCGCCATCTCCTGGGTCAGCGTCAGGTCGGTCTTGCTGCTGAGGCCGGTTTCCACCAGGGCGAGCACATCGGCCGAGATCTTTTCCATCCGCGCCATGCGGTAGAGCACGTCCGCGGCAAACTCCGGGTCCATGGCCTGCACCACCCCGGCCGCCTGGCGGCTGTCGACATGGGCCAGAATCAGCGCCACCGTCTGGGGATGTTCGCCCCGGAGAATGCCGGCGAGGACCTCCGGCGCCGCCTTCTTCAGCCGTTTCAGTCCGCTGTCCGGGCCGGGGCCCTGAAGCCGGTCGAGCACCTGGCGGGCCCGGGTCGATCCCAGGGCCTGCTCCAGCAGTTCCCGGGCGAAGTCGAGCCCGCCGCGGGCGGCGGAGTCCATGGCGTGGGAAACCGTGGAGAACTCCTGCAGCACGGCGTTGACCGTCTCCGGGGGGACTGCGGGCATCGCCGCGATCTCCCGGGTGACCTGTTCGATCTCTTCGCTGGTGAGTTGCTGCAGGATGCGGGAGGCCTGCTGCGGCCCCAGCGTCATGCACACGATCGCGCTCTTCTGGGCGCCGCTCAGTTCCCGGGGAGAAACCCGTATGGCCGTCATGGTCAGGATTCTCCCAGCCAGGTGCGGAGAACCTGGGCCGTGACTTCAGGGGCGGTGGCGGTTCTGGGCTCCAGGGCCAGCCGGGGCGTGCCGCCCACCGCCGGCCGGCCGGGCGGCTCGGTCACGGCCGCGGGCGCCTGGCTGTCCGGAGTCCGGATCGGTGTCTTCAGGATCCGGAAGGCCAGGAGCAGCAGCGCGACGATGGCCACGATACCGACGACCGGGCGGCTGAACCGCTCGGCCACCTGGACCGGGCTCGTCGTCGGCTCCACCGGGGCTTCGGCGGCGGCCGGAAGCGCGACGGCCTCGAACGGAACCGCCATGACGCTCACCCGGTCACCCCGGGTACTGTCCATCCCGATGGCGTTCCGGACCATCGATGCCACGCTGTCGATGCCGATCCGCGGACCGGACGCGCCGCCCCGCAGGGCGGCATCGTCGACCAGCACCGCCACCGTGAGCCGGCCGATCGACCCGACGGCCCCGACGATCTTCTCCAGCCGGCGCGAGTTCTGATAGGTGTTGCTGACGATGGTCGAGGCACCCGCGCCGGTTTCATCGGCGTTGCTGCCGTCTTCACTCCGTTGTTCGGTCGCCAGGACCGCTCCGTCGGGGTCGTAGGCCTCGATGGTCTTGTCCACCTGATCGAAGCTGAGCTGGGCCGAGACCTGGGTCCGGCTCCGGCCCTGACCCAGCACCGTGGCCAGAAGACCTTCGATCTTGCCGGCCAGATGGGCCTCCACACCCCGCTGGATCTCCAGTTGCCGGTTGGTAAGCCCGGTCACTTCTCCGGCGCCGCCGGGAATCGTGAGCACCCGGCCCGCGTCGTCCATGACGGCCACGTTGTCCGGCGCCAGCTGCTCGACGCTGTTGCTGACGATATAGGTGATGCCCTCGACCGCATCGGGCGGCAGAGACACCCCGGGCGCGATCGACAGCACCACCGAAGCGCTGGCCGGCCGTTCCAGTCGCCGGATCGCGCTGGTGGTGGGCAGCACCAGATGGACCTGGGCCCGCTGAATGCCGCGGATGGCGCCGATGGTCCGGGAGAGTTCCCCCTCCAGCGCCCGCTGGTAGGTCACCCGCTGGGTGAAGTCGGTCATGCCCCAGGAGGGCTTGTCGAACAGCTCGAGTCCCGGCCGGCCGTTGGTCGGCAGGCCGTCCCGCGCCAGGGCGACCCGGGCCCGGGCAATGTCCGCGGCCGGGACCTGGACTTCGGTACCGCCGGCACCGAGCCGGAATCGGATATCGGCCTTCTGCAGCCCGTCCTGGATTCCGGCGGCGTCGCTCAGCTCCAGATCGCGGTAGAGCGTGACCCAGGCCGGGGCCGACGCCCAGCCGGTCACCAGCCACAGGAGGACGAGCACGGTGGCTACGCCCCCGAGCAGCAGGAACCGGCGTGTCGCCGGAAGGTCGCGAACGGACTGCAGCAGTGCCGGAGATGAATCGCTCATAGGTCAGGTTCGGGTCACTGCATGTTCATGACGGTACGGTAGGCTTCCGCCAGCTTGTTCCGTACTTCGACCAGCAGCTCCAGTGAGATGGCGGCCTCTTCGCTCGCCGCCATGACCTGGTGCAGCTCGACCGGCTCTCCCCGCAGGAACGCGCCGATCATGTCCCTGGCGTTGTCCTGCAGACCCGAGGCGTCATTCAGCGCCTGGGTGAAGAGATCACCGAACGAGCCGTCGTTGCCGCGCAGCTCGAAACCGCCGTCCGGCCGCTCGCGCGGGCCGAGGATCGGGCCGGACGGACCGATGGGGGCGGTCATGATCAGGCGCGCACGTCCAGCCGCTGCCCGGTCGGAGCCGGCGGCGTCACACCGGACCCGCCGGCGCGGTAGGCAAGCGGGCCCGCCGCCGCCTGGGTGAAATAGGCGCGCTCCTCGGGCGTCAGCATGTCCCACAGCGTCGCGCCGTCGGGACGGGCCGCCTCCGAAGCAGGCCCGGACGCGGGACGGGCAGCCGGTGCGGCGGCCGGTACCCGGGGAAGGATCGGAGAATTGCCGGAGATGTTCATGCAGGCCTCGAGGAATCAGATATCCAGCGCGCGCCGCAGCATGGCTTTGGCCGCCTGGAAGACACTGGCATTGGCTTCGTGCACCCGCCGGACGACCATGAGATCGACCAGTTCCGTGTTGATATCGACATTGGGATAGGTCACATATCCCTGGGCGTCCGCGTCGGGGTGACCCGGGTCGTACTCTTTCCGTCCGGTTGCGCCGTCCTGCACCACGCGCGTCGTCAGCGCCCCGGTGGCGGGATCCCGCGTCACCACGGCGATCTGGCGTTGATACGCGCCGCCGTCGGGTGTCCGGGTCGTCTCCGCGTTCGCGATGTTCGCGGAAATCACGTCCATGAACTTCTGCTGCACCGACATGCCCTGGGCGCTGGTCTGCAACGGACCCAGCAGCTGGCGGAGCGGCCGGGGCGTGATCGGAAACCCGGGGATTCTAGGCGCGGTCATGGATCGCCGTCCGGAGCCGGGCGTACGCCTGCTGCAGCAGCCGGGCATCCGCTTCGTAGCGGAGCTGGGTATCGGCCAGGGCGGTCATGTCGCGCTGGAGATCCTCTTCCGTCGAGGCCGCGGCCTTCCCCTGCAGGGTTTCGGCGAAGCTCACGCTGGAACTCTGATCCAGCGCGCCCGCGACCCGCGCGGCGATCCCGCGATGGGTCGCGCTGGTCTCTTCGAGGCCGCCGCGCAGCATCGACGTAAGCGTGGATGGGCCAAACAGCGACTTGAGCATCCTGCCTCCAGGGCTTCGTGTCGGACGGAGCCAGGGGCAAGCCGCGTACCGCGATCCCGAACGGTACCGATCGGATCGAGTCCGGCGATGCTAACTGACGATTGCTGCGGGAGTTGGGAAGGAGGGTCGGAGCGGCCGACACCCCGATGACGAAGGCCGGCGCGTGGGCGCCGGCCGGTTGACTCCGGAAGAATATTCCGACCGGGCGGCCATCCTTGCCGGTCGGTCAGGCCTCAGCCGCCGTCGGGGTCCTTGGTGTTGAGCTTGTTGCGAAGCGTGCGCTCGCTGATGCCAAGCAGCTCCGCCGCCTTGGAGCGGTGCCCACCCGTTGCCCGAAGCGCGCGCTGGATCATCCGCTCCTCCATCGACTTGAGGTCGAACGGCTCGTCGCCGGCGGGAGCGGCCGGAGCCGGGGCGGACGGCGCGGCGGCGGCGGCCACAGGGGCCCGGGCGGCGGGGCTCGCCGCCGGTGGCATGAGGTCTGCCACTGCCCGGAAGGCGGCAGCGGACAGCCGCTGGGGATTGAGAATCACCGCGCGTTCGATCGCGTTCGCGAGCTCCCGCACGTTCCCCGGCCAGGGAAGCCCCTGGAGGAGTGCATAGACATCCTCGGAAACCTGCGGCGGCCTGACCCCGAGTTCGCCGGCCGCAAGCTGGACGAAATGATCGACCAGTACCGGAATGTCGTCCACCCGTTCCCGAAGCGATGGCGTACGGATCGGCACGACGCTCAGACGGTAGTAAAGGTCCCGGCGGAACCGCCCGGCCTCGACCTCCGCCAGAAGGGCCCGGTTGGTGGTGGCCACCAGACGGACGTCGACCCGGATCGTCTGGGTGCCGCCCACCCGCTCGAACTCCTGCTCCTGGATGGCACGGAGCAGCTTGGACTGCAGATCCAGCCGCATCTCGGAGATCTCGTCCAGCAGCAGGGTCCCCTTGTGGGCCCGTTCGAAGGCGCCGTGGCTGCGGGCGGTCGCCCCGGTAAACGCACCCCGCTCGTGCCCGAAGAGCGTGCTCTCGACCAGGCCCTCGGGCAGAGCCGCGCAGTTCACCGTCACCAGCTGGCCGGTCCGTCCGCTCTGTTCGTGGATCGCGCGGGCGAAGAGTTCCTTGCCGGTACCGGACTCGCCCTCGAGCAGGACCGTCGCCCGGGTGGGTGCCACGGTGGCAATGGTGTTCATGACGGCCGCGATCACCGGGCTCTCACCGACGATGCGCCGGGCCTGACGGAGCGAGTTGATCTCCCGCCGGAAAGCATCGTTCTCCCGGCGGAGGCGTACCACCTCGATCGCGTTGTTGACTGCGATCCGCAGGGCCTCCGCCCGCACCGGCTTCGACAGGTAGTCGATGGCGCCGTGCCGGATGGACATGACGGCATTCTCGATGCTGCTGTACCCCGTCATGATGATGACCGGGATGTCATGACCCTGCTCCCGGAGCCGGGCCAGCAGATCGATGCCGGTTTCGTCCGGCATGCGGTAGTCCGAGAGGATCAGGTCCAGCGGCTGACGCTGGACCACCTGAAGTCCCTCGCGCACGCTGGTCGCGAGAACCGGCTCGTGGCCGATCTCGGTCAGAGCATGCTCGAGGACGACACCGACGGCCGGTTCGTCATCAATGCAGAGGACTGTAGCCATGTGGGCGCGCCTAAGCGCGTCAGACGGACCGCCAGGCAGGGTGGCCGGAAACCGGCCGCTCGCAGGCCTGGGACTCAAGGGGAATGACAAGATAACCGACACTGTGACAAAAGTCACACACGAGGTGCAGGGACCATGAGGATATCGACCCAGCAGATCACCCAGAACGCCGTCCGGGCCCTCCAGGACCGGCTCACCAGCCTGGCCAGCGCCCAGGATGAGGTCACCACCGGCCGGCGGGTCAATACCGTGTCGGATGACCCGGTCGACGCGGGCCGGA
Source organism: Gemmatimonadales bacterium (assembly GCA_050183505.1). Classification (GTDB taxonomy): domain Bacteria; phylum Gemmatimonadota; class Gemmatimonadetes; order Gemmatimonadales; family GWC2-71-9; genus JBFXBG01. Next base: position 60,428 of record JBFXBG010000002.1, read on the forward strand.
TCATGCGGCTGGACGGGAGCCTCCGGGACCTCGACCAGTACCGGCGCAACGGAACCGCCGCCACCACCCGGTTGTCCGCCGAGGACTCGGTACTGTCGAGCCTGCGGAGCCTGCTCGGTCAGGCCCGGGACCTGGCCCTCAAGGCCGCCTCGGACGATCCGGCTGATCCGACCCGGTTGGCGGCCCTGGCCGCGGTCAACCAGGTCAGGGACCAGGTGATCGGCCTCGGCAATACCCGGGTCGGCAACGAGTACATCTTCGGCGGGGGGCAGAGCACGGTGGCTCCTTTCATTAATACAACCGGTACGTACGTGGGAGACTCCCTGGTGCGGCAGGCCGTGATCGACAACGGCGTGACGGTCGACCTGAACCACACCGGAGACCAGATCTTCCAACCCGCCCTCCAGGCGCTGGACGCCCTCCGGACCGAGCTGCAGACCGGGACGGCGGCTACGATCCAGGCCTCCGCCGATGGGGTGAACGCAGCCGAAGACCAGGCACTGGCGGGCCAGTCGATCATCGGCCTCCGGCTGCAGCAGGTTCGGGACACCGGAGCCGACGTCGCCCGGCGGTCGGGCATGCTGATCGACCAGCGCAATGCCGTCCGGGACGCCGACCCCACGACCTCGGTCGTCAAGCTGATGGACTCCCAGTCCGCGCTGGAACGGGCCTACGCGGCCCTGGGCCGGGTGCTGAACACCAACCTGCTCGACTATCTGCGCTAGTCCAACTCCGGTCAGTCCTGCAGTGCCGTTCATCCGCCCCGGGGATCCCCCCGGGGGCGGCTTCTTGTGACCCCGGGGACTCCCCGGTACGGGGCCGCACAGCCGGCGCCCTAAAGTCCACCAGCGCCGGACCGACTCTAGGTGTGTCGGCACTTCCGCCGGCGTTCCCCGGGCAGAAGCCAGGGGCCTCGAAGGACCACCTAGAAAGGGGTTAGTACCATGGCGATCAATGACATCACCCTCGCCGGCGGAATGCGGGGGAACCTCCAGAGCCTGCAGCTGGTCGACTCGCTGATGTCGCGGACGACCGAGCGGCTGGCCACGGGCCGGAAGGTGAACAGCGCGGTGGACGATCCGTCGGCGTTCTTCGCCGCGGAGAATCACCGCAGCCGCGCGGCCGACCTCTCCGCCCGGAAGGACGCGATGAGTGAGGCGATCCAGACCATCAGGGCGGCCAGCGACGGGATCAGCGGCATCACCAAGCTGATCGAGCAGGCCAAGGGTCTGGCGGCGAGCGCCCGGAGCGCCACGACTGCGGATCGCGCCACCCTGGCGACCCAGTTCGACGCCCTGCGCACGCAGATCGACCAGCTGGCCGGCGATGCCGGGTACAAGGGGACCAACTTCCTCTCCAGCGGCTCGCTCACCGTGGAGTTCAACGAGAGCGGCAGCTCCAGCATCACCATCACCGGCTTCGACGGTTCGACCACCGGTCTGTCCATCTCGGCCGCTGCCAACTCCTGGGCAGCCGACGCGGACATCGATGCGGCCGTGACGGAGCTCGATGCCGGCCTCAGCACGCTGCGGACCAATGCGGCGACGCTGTCGTCCAACAACGGCGTCATCTCCACCCGGCAGGACTTCACCACCTCGATGATCAACAACCTGACCACCGGGGCGGACAAGCTGACCGCGGCGGACCAGAACGAGGAAGGCGCCAACATGCTGGCACTGCAGACCCGCCAGCAGCTGGGCATCGTCGCCCTGAGCCTGACCTCGCAGTCGCAGCAGAGCATCCTCCGGCTTTTCTAACGGAGGCAAGTGGGACGGAGGGCCGGCCGCCGTAATCCGGGCCGGCCTCTCCCCCCCCGCCAGCGGGATCTCCCCCTGGGAGGCCGGGCGGCCTACGCACAAGAAGACCAGCGCGGCACGGAAAGGAACCACCCATGGCTCTCCGGCTCTCACTCAGGCCCTTCGAACGCGTCATCATCAGTGGCGCGGTGATCCAGAACGGGCCCAGCCGGACCGATCTGTCGGTCGAGAACCAGGTTCCCGTCCTCCGCGAGACCGATATCCTGAGCCCCGCCGCCGTGCGCACTCCCTGCGAGCGCATCTATCTCGCGCTCCAGCTGGCGTATGTCGATCCGGACCAGGGCCCCCGCAACCTCGCCGCCTACGACGCACTGGCGGCCGAGGTGCGGGCGGCGGCGCCGAGCTGCGGGCCGTTGCTGGAGCGGATCGAAGGCATGGTGGCCCGGCCGCGATACTATCAGGCCCTGAAGGCAGCGGCCGATCTCCTTGACTACGAACGCGAGCTGATGGCCTATGTTCAATAGCGCGATGCAGGCCTACGAAACCGGCGGGAAGGCCACCGCCTCCACCCGGGACCTCGAAGCCGCCGCCCTGTTCAAGGCCGCGCGCCTCCTGGAGAGCTGCCGGATGAACCTCGAGAGCGCGGACTGGAAGACCCGGATGGCGCAGGCGCTGCAGTACAACCAGCGTCTGTGGACCTTCTTTCAGGCGGAACTGGCCGAGCCGGAACATCCACTGGAGCCCCGGCTTCGGGCCGACCTGCTGCAGCTGTCCTCCTTCGTGGACCGGCGCACCTTCGAGCTGATGGCGGACCCCGATCCGGCCGGCCTCCAGGTCCTGATCGAGATCGACCGGAGCATTGCCGCCGGACTGTCCGCCCGGACCGGGTGACCGGTCCGGGGCGGCCTCAAGTTTGCAGGGAACCGGCCGACACTGATGTCAGGGTGAAGCACGTCAGCGACCCAGAACCACGGACCAGAACATGCCCATCAACCCAGCCGGCTCGGGATCATGCACCCCGCCCGGCGCAGGCCGGCCGGAGGGTGCCGAAAAACCCCTCGCGGGCAGGGCCGGCAAGCCGTCGGACGCCCGGGAAGCCCCGGGGCACGCCGTTCCTGACGGCGTCGAGCTGTCGGACGCCGCCCGGGAGCTGTCCGAAAAGACCGCCAGTGAAGCGCCGCCGTCCGGAACTCTCTCCCCGGACCAGCTGCGCCACCTGGCCCAGCGCATTGCGGACGGTCACTACGATCGCCCGGAAGTCCGGGATCAGGTCGCGGCCAGTCTGCTGAAAGCGCTCAACGACCCCTCGACCGGCGCCTGAGGCACCCATGCGGTTCCTGGTGGTGGACGACTCCATCACGGTTCGCCGCATTCTGGCCAATGCACTGCAGGAAATCGGGTGCGAGGAGGTCCGCGAGGCGACCGACGGGAAGCAGGCACTCGAGATGTGCCAGGACATCGACGTGCTCATCACCGCCTGGAACATGCCGGTCATGAGCGGCCTCGACCTGGTCCGTCAGATCCGCGCCAACCCCGCCACCGCGAAGATCCGGATCATCCTCGCCACCAGCCGCAACTCCCGGGACGATGTCCAGCAGGCGGCGGAAGCCGGTGTCGACGGGTATATCCTCAAGCCCTTCGCTCAGGACAGCCTGCGGGCCAAGCTGGACGAAGTCCTCAACCCCGACCGCCCGGCCAGCGCCGCCTGACCTCCAACCGGCGGACTATTCCGATAACTCGGAAGATCCTTCCGCCCGGCTTCCCTCGCCGAATCCTCAATCCGGCAGCGGCCGGACTCTCCCCGGATCCCCGGACCCCTTACATCACAACGACTTACCGACGCTCTCCGCGCCGCGGGCCGGCCCTGGCACAGCGTCTGCTTTTCCCCTGCCCCAGTCCATCAGTGCCGGAACCCCGGCACCGGCCGCACGGCTCGTGCGGAAACCGCCAATCAGACATCGTAACCAGGTGGCCGACATGGGTGGGGCCAGCGAATCCAGCATGAAGACCTCGATCACGAGCCTGCCGCCCGCAGGATCCCGCACGGCGGCACAGGCTCCCGGCGATGACCGGCCCTTGCGGCTGCTTACGGTCTCCAGCCGCCCGGGTACCGTGGCGTACCTCGGCCACCTGGTCCGGCTGGGCCACACGCAGCCCTTCGTCTACGAGGAATGCGATCGTCTGGCCACCGCCCTCAAGCGCGTCCTGCGCGGGGGGCTCGATCTGATCCTGCTCGACCTGACGCTCCGGGACGCGGACGGACTCAAGGCGCTGGCGGAACTCAGTACGGCGGCACCGCAGATCCCGCTCGTGATCCTGGCCGATCAGGACGCCGAAACTGCCGCGATCGAGGCCGTCCGCCAGGGGGCACAGGACTATCTCCTGCGGGAGCAGCTGACGCCGGGGGCGCTGAGCCGCGCCGTGCGGTGCGCCATCGAGCGTCATCGTCATCTTCTGACCCTGCGGGATTTGAGCCTCACCGACCCCCTCACCGGGCTCTACAACCGCCGCGGCTTCTACGCCGTGGCCGAAGCGCAGATCCGGATGGCCCGCCGGGGGCGGCACCGCTGCCTGCTGGTCTGCGCCGACCTCGACGGACTGAAGGAAATCAACGACCGGCACGGCCATCAGGCCGGGGATCGCGCCATCCTGGAGGCCGCGCTGATCCTGCGCTCCTGCTTCCGGGATACTGACGTCATCGCGCGGTTCGGCGGAGACGAGTTCGTAGCCATGGCCTACGATGTCAGTCCCGACGCCGAACAGGTCCTCCTCACGCGGGTCGACAACTCCTTCAAGGCGGCCAATGGCGTCAGAAAGCAGGATTTTCAACTGACCCTCAGTGTCGGCACCCTGGGATTTGCCGGCGCCGAATCGGTGAATATCGGCCAGCTCATGGACCGGGCGGACCGGGCGCTCTACCGGGAAAAACGGCGCCGGAACTCGGGACCGCATCACCTGATCCCCGGGGGGGTCCCGGCCGGCATTCACCGGTCCGCCGCCCAGTGCGCCTGAGCGTTTCCCCCGGATATCCCCGGCTCAAGATTCGCCGACCGCAGCCGAGACTGGAGGAAACCGGCCGAAGCCCCCCGAGGGGGCCTGCCCTGACGCTCCAATCAGCCGACTGCGACCCATGCCGTTTTCCGAACCGCGAACCCCGCACCCGCGGCAATCCCAGAAGCTGGAGACCATGGGGATGCTCGCGGCCGGAATCGCCCATGAACTCTCCGCCCCGCTGCAGGCCGTCGGAGACAATACCCATTTCCTGGGTGAGGCCTTCGGCCGGCTGATCCGGTTGCTGGGGGTCTACCGGGACGCATGCCGCGCGGGCACGGTGGGAAGCGACACGGCCGGGGCGCTGGAAGCAGCCGAGACCGATCTGGGCTACCTCGAAGTGGAGATTCCGCTCGCGGTTGCGCAGATGCGCGAGGCGATCGGGCGCGGCACCGAGATCGTGCGCGCCATGAAGACCCTGGCGCACCCGGGGGATGCCGAGATGTCGCCGGCCGATCTGCACAAGGTCATCCTCGGGGCGATGCTGCTGGCCAAGCCGCGCACCCGGGACCTCGCGGTGGTGACGACCGATTTCGGTGACTTGCCGCATGTCGTCTGCCAGCCCGGGCTGCTGAACCAGGTCTTCCTCAACCTCCTGCTGAACGCCGCCGACGCCATCGCCGAAACGCCGGGCACCGGCGTGCGGGGCTCCATCCGGATCCGGACCCGGTTGGAGGACACCGAGGCCGTCGTCGAGATAGCGGACTCCGGCGCGGGGATCCCTCCGGCGGTCCGGGATCGCATCTTCGAGCCGTTCTTCACCACGAAGGCGGTCGGGGTCGGCACCGGCCAGGGGCTCGCCATCGCCCGGGCGATCATCGAAGAAGAACACGAGGGGCGGATCTCCCTCGAGTCCGAGCGGGGCCAGGGAACCACGTTCCGGGTCCGTCTGCCGGTGAGCGGCCCCGCCCGGCGGGCCTCGCGGAGGATCGCATAATGCGTATCCTCGTGGTGGATGACGAGCCGATGGTGCTCGGCGCCATCAAGCGGCTGCTGCTCACCTTCCGGCCCACGCCGGAGGTCATCGCGGAGCCGGGTGGGGCCTCGGCCGTGGCCCGCATGACGGATGAGCAGTTCGATCTGATCATCACCGACATGGAGATGCCGGGGATGAACGGCGCCGCGGTGCTGGCCCACGTACGGGAGAACTACCCTCACATGGTGCGGGTGGTCCTGAGCGGCTATGCCGAACCGGCGTCCGGCCTCCAGGCCGTGGCCCTGGCGCATCGATATCTCGCGAAGCCCTGCACCGTCCAGGATCTGAGCGAGACGATCCGATCGGCCCGGGAAATCCACGACGCCCTGGAGCCGCCCGATGTCCGCACGGCGATCACCGGTCTCACCGCGCTGCCTACCGCCCCTCCGCTCTATTCCACGCTGGCCAGGGCGTTGCGCCGCCCGAACTGCACCGTCCAGGAAGTGACCGACGTCGTCATGCAGGACGACGCCATTGCCGCCAAGGTTCTGCAGGTGGTGAATTCGGCGTACTTCGGTCTGGCTCAGCCGGTCACCGGCCTGCACGATGCCGTCGCCTATCTGGGCCTCAACACCCTCCGCACGCTGGTGCTGTCGGTCGAGGCGTTCCGGCTCTTCGGCCGGAACGACATGTGTCCCGGCTTCGATCCCGCCGCCCACCATGGGCACGTCCTGCTCACGGCCAGGATTGCGACCCAGCTCATGGACACGATGGAAGACCGGGAGGACGCCCTGACCGGCGCCCTGCTCCACGACATCGGGAAACTGCTGCTGGCTTCGCGGCTTCCGGCCCGGTACAGCTCCGTCATGGCCCGGCTCAAGACCCGTCCCGTCCCCTCGGAGCGGGCCGAACTCGAGGAGGGCCTGCCCGGCCACGCCGCGGTCGGGGCCCATCTGCTGAGTCTGTGGGGGCTGCCGGCCAAGGTGGTGGACATGGTCGCGCATCATCACGACACGGCATACCTGCGCAGCGGCGGCTGGGGGCCGGCCGTCGCCGTCCATGTCGCCGATGTCCTGGTCCACGAACAGATGGTCCGGCTCGGCCGGGAACCCGCCGGACTGGTCTCGGCCGACCTGCCCGCGCTGCTCACCGCGCTGGGCCGCATGGGAGACTACCCCGCCTGGCAGGAGCTGACGGCGGATGAAGCCACCCGGGTAGACGGGGAGGAGGAGATCCTCTAGCTTCCCGCCACCCATGAACCGCTGCGACACGCTCCTCTTCGACCTCGATGGAACACTGATCGACTCCATCAGGCTCATCATCGAGAGCTATCACCACACGCTGAGTGCGCACGGGCTCCCGGCCCAGACCGACGAGATCTGGCTCCGGGGCATCGGTACCCCGCTCCGCAACCAGCTGGGGCCGTTCTGCACCGAGTCCGTCACGATCGAGACCCTGATCGCGACCTACCGCGAGTACAACATCCTCCACCACGACGGGCTGGTGAAGCCCTACCCGGGCGTCGTGACGATGATCCGCGCGGTGCGCGCGCGGGGCCTTCGCACCGGGCTCGTCACGAGCAAGAACCGGGCGGGTGCCCTGCGCGGGCTTCGGCTCGCCGGTATCGAGGATGCGTTCGACACCCTGGTCTGCGCGGACGAAGTGGAAAACCCCAAGCCCCATCCCGAACCTGTCCTCAAGGCCCTGACCCACCTCCAGAGCCGGCCGGAGACGGCCGTCTTCATCGGCGACAGTGTCCACGACATGGAATCCGGCCGGGCAGCCGGTGTACGTACCGCCGCGGTCCTCTGGGGACCGTTCCGGCGGGAGCACCTGTCGGAGACCAGGCCGGCCTGGTGGCTGGAGCGCCCCGAAGATGTCCTCGACCTGATCGTGTGACGCGCCCTCGGCACGCGCCCATCCTGCGGTAACCGTCCGTCCCGGTCACTCCAACTCGGGAGATACCATGTCCCGTGGTGCCATTCCCTTTATCCCCGCCCTCGCGGGACTCCTTGCCATAATGGCCGCACCCAGGCCGGTGGTCGCTCAGGCTCCCGTCGTACCGGACAGCGTCCTGGTGGAACGGCTGGTTACCCTCCGGGCGGAACGGCGGGCGCTGCGCTTCCAGTTCGACCCTTCCTCGCCCCAGATGCGGCTCATGGACGACCGCATCGCCACTCTGGCAGGCACCGTCGACAGCCTGCGGGCCGTGCGCGCCCGGAGGCTGGAGCGCCTCCAAGCCGAATCCGGCGCGATCCACCACGGGCACCGGAACGACGACTCTGCAGTCGCATCGTTCGAGCGGGCCGTGGAGCGGGCCCGTCATTCCTTCTGTATCGTTGCCGCCGACGATGCCCGCTGCCGGGATTCCACGGGGGAGCGCAGCGGCGGCCGGTAGGGTCGTCGCGGCAGGGAGGGGCCAGGAACCGCGCCGGCCGAACCGGCAGGGTTCCCACCTGTAGGGACCGGCACACCCCGCCACCGGCCGGTGCTTGACCCGGCCGCCGGGAACCATTACCATCAAAACATTATTTTGACGGTTACATCATCAACGGCGGCCTGATCGGCCGCGGGGAGGTGACCATGCCGGAGACACCCGGCCCCGTGCTCGGGCACGTGGGCCTCAACGTCAGCGCCCTCAGCCGTTCCACGGACTTCTACCGCCGGGCCTTCGGCCTCGAGGTGCTCCGCATCTCAGAGGAAGACGGCCGCCGCTACGCTTTCCTCGGCCGGGATGGCGCCGTGAGTCTCACTCTCTGGCAACAGTCGAGCGGGGCGTTTGCGATCGACCGGCCCGGGCTCCACCACCTCGCGCTGCGGGTCGAGTCGATCGAGGATGTGCGCATCATCGAAGCGAGGCTGCGGGAACTCGGAGCCACGATCCACCACGGCGGCGTGGTACCTCATGGGGAGGGACAGCAGTCCGGCGGGGTGTTCTTCGAAGACCCCGTCGGCATCCGGGTGGAGGTCTTCGCCCCGAGCGGAGCGGAGGTCGCCGAAGCGCCCACGGCCGGCGCGCCCACCTGCGGGTTCTTCTAGGAGGCGCCGGTGAGCTCCGGTTACCACGAGGGCGAGATAGCGGTTCAGGAACGGGCCGGGGTCCGAAACATCGCCGACCGGGTGGGAAACTCCCGGCGGCTCGAGATCCCCGACGCGGCCGGGCAATTCCTGGAAGCCCTGCAGTTCATCGTGGCCGGCACCGCCGATCCCGACGGTCGGCCCTGGGCCTCCCTGCTTGCGGGTGAGCCCGGGTTCATCCGGCTGCTGGATGGACGCACCTTCGAGATCGACGCGGTTCCGGAACCGGCCGACCCATGGTCGGATTACGCCGCGGCCGGCGGGCCCGTCGGGCTCCTGGCGATCGATTTCGCCACCCGCCGGCGGGCGCGGATCAACGGCCACTACACGCTGGACCGGACCCGCCGTGTGCGCATCACGGTCGAGGAGATCTACTCCAACTGCCCCAAGTACATCCGGGTCCGGACGGTGGAACCGCAGACCGGGCCCGGGCTCCGCAACACCGCGGACGGTCTCAGTGAGGATCAGCGTGCGCTGATCCGTGCCGCCGACACATTCTTTGTAGCCACCGTCCATCCCCACGCCGGGGCGGACGCCTCGCACCGCGGCGGCGAGCCCGGCTTCGTACGGGTCGAGGGGAATGTCGTGACCTGGCCGGACTACCGGGGCAACGCGATGTTCAACACCCTGGGAAATCTGGCGGTCCATCCCTCCATCGGGGTGACCTTCCCGGACTTTGCCACCGGACGCCTGCTCCAGTTGAACGGTGTCGCCCGGATCGAGTGGGATCCGCGGAAAGTGGCGGAGTTCCCCCAGGCAGAGCGGTTGGTGGTCCTTACCGTGGAGACCGCCCGGGAAACCGGACGCGGCCTCCACCAGGTCGGGGAAGGAACGCCGGACGTTTGACCCTGACCATACGATGACCGCCCCGGCCACCGGAAACCGTTATCCGGCAACAGATTAACCGCGGGACCGCAGGTAACGAATCCGTCACGGTCTTGTCACGGTCGCCTCCGTGGGTATCTTCCGCGCGGTTTCTGACCATTCGCGGAGATAACTCACGTGCGCCTCCTGCCCCGGGATGAGCGGTTCTTCGATCTCTTTACCGCCGTCGCGTCGATCAACGTCGAAGCAGCCCAGCATCTCCAGTCCATGCTCCAGGCCGACCCGGACCGGCGCGGCCCGATCGCGGACACCATCAAACGCTGCGAACATCAGGCGGACGACCTCACCCATGAGGTCGTGAAGCGGCTCGACCGGAGCTTCATCACGCCGCTCGACCGGGAAGACATCCACATGCTGGCATCCCGGCTGGACGACATCGTCGACCGGATCGACGGGACGGCCAGGCGGACCATGATCTTCCGCCCCGGTCCGGCTCCCCGGGGGGCGGTGCTGCTGGCCGAAGTGATCCACCGGGCCACCGAGCAGATTCTCGCGGGAGTCAAGGTGCTCGAGGGGGGCAAGGCGGCGCTGGTCATCCCCGCCTGCATCAAGGTGAAGCAGATGGAAGAGGAAGGGGATGCGTTATACCACGAATGGCTGGCCCGGCTGTTCGAGGAATCGTCCGACGCCCTCGGCATCATGAAGTGGAAGGAGATCTACGACACTCTGGAGAAGACGCTGGACCAGGCCGAGGACGTCGCCAACGTCCTGGAGTCGATCGCCATCAAGCACTCCTGACCCATGGACAGCACGGCCGCCTTCGTCCTGGGCATCATCGGCGTCGCCCTGGTCTTCGATTTCATCAACGGGTTCCACGACAGCGCCAATTCCATCGCGACCGTGGTCTCCACCCGGGTGCTGTCGCCCGGCGTCGCGGTGCTGTGGGCCGCTTTCTTCAATTTTGCCGCGGCGTTCACCGTGGGGACCGCGGTGGCCAGGACCATCGGCAAGGGCCTGATCGACCCGTCGGTGGTCGACCCCTACGTCATCCTCGCGGCCCTGCTCGGCGCCATCATCTGGAATCTGATCACCTGGTACCTTGGCCTGCCGACCTCGTCCTCCCACGCGCTGCTCGGAGGCTTCGGCGGGGCGGCCATCGCCAAGGCGGGAATCGCGTCGCTGCTGCTCAGCGGATGGGTGCTTCCGATCCTCTTCATCGTGCTCTCACCGGTGATCGGGATGACCCTCGGCGTGAGCCTCACGATCGGGCTCTCGTGGCTGGTGTACCGCTGGCCGGCACAACCGGTCGAGAAGGCCTTCCGCCGTCTCCAGCTGGTCTCCGCGGCCCTGTATTCCCTGAGCCACGGGGCGAACGATGCCCAGAAGACGATGGGCATCATTGTCGGGCTGCTGGTGTCCACCCAGATGCACTTCGCGGGAGCCACCGGCTGGCTGCGCCTGCTCTACGTGCCGACGGCGGACCGGATCCCCCTCTGGGTGGAGATGATCGCCTACTCCGCGATTGCGATGGGGACCGCGCTGGGCGGGTGGCGTATCGTCAAGACCATGGGAACCCGGATCACCCGGCTGCGGCCCTTCGGGGGCTTCTGCGCCGAGACCGCCGGCGGCCTCACCGTGCTCATGGCATCGAGTCTGGGCGTGCCGGTCAGTACGACCCACACGATCACCGGCGCCATCGTCGGTGTCGGTACCGCCCGCCGGCTGTCCTCCGTCCGGTGGAGGATCGCGGGAAGGATCGTCTGGGCCTGGGTGCTCACCATCCCCATGAGTGCCGCGATGGCCGGAATGGTGTATCTGGCTATGAGGCTGCTGCTGCGATAGGGGAGTTCAGGACGCCTTCGAACCCGTTGTCTGGTGGTCACTTGACGTCGAACGTCTTGTGAATCCCGTCGCTGTCCAGGATGGGCGGAATCTTTCCCCGGATCCAGGTCTCCACATCCAGATTGGCCTTGAGCGTCGGACCCACCAGATCGATCCAGAAATCCCGGTCCCACTTCCGGTTCTTCGCGATCACCTTGAACGCCAGCCCTCCGCGCGTCCCGCAGTCGATCGTATCGGAGTCCCCGGCCGCATTGGGGTTCAGCGGCCGGCTGAGCAGATAGAGCGGATCGGTCTTGCCCAGCGTCGCCGGGATTCGGGGCAGGTAGACCTGAGGCTCCTGATGGTTGCTCATCTGGGTGGCGATCCGGCCCGCGGTGGCCAGGTCGAGCGATACGCAAAGGAACGTCTGCCCATAATCCGGTGTGGGCATCCCGCGGGCATGCGGATCCGCGAACTTGGGCCACGAGTGCAGCAACCAGAGCGCCGTCTTCGTGGCGGTATCGAAGGCGATGACGCCTCTGGTATGCCCGAAGCTGCCGCTGTCCCCGCGTTTGGCATCCGCGGGCATCTCGTCGTTGTAGAGGATCCAGCCGGTACTTTCCGCGGGCTAGTCGAACACGGAATCGAGCGTCAGGTCGAGAGCGCCCTTCCCGTTGGTCAGTTCATTGGGCGACCGGACAACCTGATCCACGGCGGGATCGTAGTACAGATACTCATACCCCACAGCCGAGGGAATTCCCGTCTGCGCGGACAGCTTCGGCACCTTGTAGGCAAACCACCAGTCAACCGGTTTGCCGCTCTCGTTCAGCGGGGAGTTCCATCAGTGTCTTCGTCGCCGGGATGAGCCGTCCTGGCCGGAGAGCGCCGGCCCACGATCCACCTGCCCCCACCTGCCCACACATGCCCCCACCTGCCCTCACCTCCCCTACGCCGCCCGGATCACGACCGGCTGCACCGCGGCGTCGCGGTACTGGGCTTCCAGCTGGTCGAAGATGACGTCCCAGCGCCGGTCGCGTGCCGTCTGCAGGGCGCCGAGCGACAGCCGCCGGCGCAGTTCCGTGTCCGCGAGCAGTCGTTCCAGCCCCCGGGTGATGGCATTGGCGGACTGGGGTTCGACCAGCCAGGCATTGGCGCCATGCCGGGCGAACTCCACCACCCCGCCGGCCGCGGCCGCCAGGCACGGCAGGCCGGAGGCCATGGCCTCAAGCAGGGCGTTGCCGAAGGTCTCGGTCGAGGAAGGAAAGGCGAACAGGTCGGCCGAGGCGTAGGCCACCGACAGGTCCCTCCCCTGCAGGACTCCGGCAACCCGCACGCCCGGGATGTCGCGTTCCTGGAGTTCCTGCTCCATGGGCCCCTTGCCCACCAGCAGCAGTTTCACGTCATCCCGCCTCCCCAGGAGTTCCCAGGCTTCCACCAGCAGGTCCAGGTCCTTTTCCCGCGCGATCCGGCCCACGTACGCCACCAGCAGATCCCTCGGCCCCACGCCGAGTGAGCGGCGGAATTCGTCGCTCCGCCAGACCGGATTGAAGAGATCGGTCTCCACGCCCCGGGTCCAGATGCCGGTATGCCGCACGCCCCGGGCATGGAGATGGCGCTCGTAGACGCTCGAGGGGCACAGCACCTTTCCGGTCTGGCCGTAGAACCACCGGAGATAGCGCCACCCCGCCCGCATCACCCAGTCGAGCCCATACCGGCCGGCGTACCGCTCGTAGTCGGTGTGTGCCGAGGCGATCACCGGCACGTCCAGCGCCCGTGCAACCTTGAGGCCGGCCTTGCCCATGGCGAACTCGGTGGCCACATGCACCACGTCGGGCCGGAAGGCGCGGGCGTCGTCCAGCACATCCCGGAACCGGGGAAAGGCCCACTGCACATCGGGATAGAGAAACAGCGGGATGCTGGGCGAGCGGTGCGCCTCGGGCCGATCCGGCCGGCCCCCGGGCAGGGGATAGGACGCGGAATAGACCCGGACCGCATGCCCCCGTGCCTGCAACGCCTCACTCAGCCGGAGCAGGGTCACCCCCACGCCGCTCACCATGGGCCAGTAGACTTCGGAAAACAGGGCGATGCGCATACGGGAACGCTCGCGGGTCGTGGTCACGGCGGCTCGACGACCCGGCGACAGAGGAGAAACGGGAGACCGGGAACCTGTCTGAAACTATGGGCAGGACTGAAGTCGCGCCAACCCGGCGCTATTCCTGCGACAGCACGATGAGATGACCGCCGGTTGCCATGGTAATGAGCACGTCCTTGTCCGGAACATCCCCGTTGGGCCCGAAGACGAACCGTCCGGACACTCCCTCAAACGCCGGCGTCGCGGTACCGACGCCGTCGAGGTAGGTCTTGATCCGGTCCCGGGAAGCTCCGCCCTCGCGGATGGCCCGGGCCAGGAGGTAGATCGCGTCGTAGGCACCGGCGCCGCGATGATCCGGCAACCGCCCGCCGTAGGCCGCGGCATAGGCCTGCACAAACTCACGGTTCCGCTCGCCCGGCTGGTCCGGATGGTAGGCCAGGGTGATGTACAGGCTCGCCGGGATGGCCGCAGAGGTTTCCGCCCCGGAAAGACCGTCGGCCCCCAGCACCGGCACAGACAGGCCTACCGCACGCATGCCGGCCATGATCGACTCGGCTTCGACCCGCGAGCCCGCAATCATCAGCGCATCCGGGCGCCGCTCGGCGAACAGGCGCAGATACGGATCGTACGCGTTCATCCCCGGCAGGTAGGGATCCTGCGCGATCACCTTGCCGCCGAGCTTTTCGAAGCTGCGGGTGAACGCGGTCCGGACGCCGCGGCCGTAGTCGTCATTCTGGTAGAGGACGGCGACGGTGGACGCTCCCAGCCGCTGCCATGCCCACCGGGCCAGCCGGACCCCATGCGCCAGGTCCGTCGGGCAGACCGCGAACGTGTAGGGGCCCGCCGCGCTCACCGAGGGACTCGATGCCGAAGGCGTGATTTCCACCACCGGAGTGGCGCCGCCGTTGTAGATCGGCGCGGCGGCAAGCGTGGCGCCGCTGGTCAGGTGCCCCACGACCGCCAGCACCCGGTCGTCATCATAGAGTCGCTGCGCGACTCTCACCGAAACGTCGGCGTTGGCGCTGTCGTCGAAAATGGCCAGGTCGAGCGGACGCCCGTTGATGCCTCCCGCCCGGTTGATCTCCGCCCGGGCCAGCTCCGCCGCCAGCTTCATCGACTGGCCGCGGGGCTGCGAGAACGGGCCCGCAAGCCCGATCACCACCGGATCGGACCCGGAGCTGCAGGCGGCGATCAGCAACGTCAAGGCAATGAGTGTGCGGGGCATTGGCCGGGGAGCATGGGCGAATGAAAGAGCCTGGTGCGGAGTGCGGCGGCGGCACCGGGCACCCGGCATGAAGTGGAGAGGCCGGGGGCGGACACTGGGGCGGCTGGAGTCGAACCAGCAACCTCCCGGTTAACAGCCGGGCGCTCTGCCGATTGAGCTACACCCCATGGAACAGTCAATTCTAGCGTCGGCCGGGTCCCGGAGGTAGCCATCCGGCTACTTTACTCATCACTCCTGTCTCCTTACTCCTTCGTCTTCCCCGCGTTCTCTTCGTCTCCCCTTCTCTCCACGGTTCCGCTTGCTCTTCCCCATCCTGCTCGCCGCCGGCCAGAACCGCCGATTCGGAGCCAGCAAGCTGCTGGCGCCGCTCGGGGGACGGCCCCTCATCGCGCATGTCCTCGCCGCGATCGAGGCGTCGCGTGAGGGCGGCCTGCTGGGACCCGGTGCGGCCGTCCTTGCGGAGACCGACCCCGAGCTGCACCGGCTGGTCACCGGAGCCGGGCTTGTCCCGGTCATCAACCCGGACCCATCGGCCGGGCTGGCCTCTTCCCTGCGGCTGGGCATCGCCTGGGTGGCCTCCCGGGCGGGAATCACCCGCGAGGACGCGGCCCTCGTCATCCTGGCCGATCAGCCCGGCCTGCGCACGGAAACGGTGCAGGCACTGGCCCGGGAATACGGTGAATCGAGGGCTCCCATCGTGCGGCCTCGCTATCGCCGGACTCCGCAGGTACCGGGCCATCCGGTGCTGCTGGCGCACGAGGCCTGGCCCCTGGTCGAGGAGCTGCAGGGCGATCGGGGCCTGGGCCAGGTGCTCGAGGCCCGTCCGGCTCTGGTCCGGACGGTGGACGTGGAGGGCGAGAATCCGGACGTCGACCGGCCCGAGGACCTCGCCCGCCTCTCGCGCATGATGGAACGGGAGGACCGGCCGTGACCCGCCGCGTGCTGGTGATCTCCGGCCTCCGGATGTCGGTCCAGGACACCGGGTCGGGGCCGGCCGTTCTGCTGGCGCACGGCATGTGGTGCAACAGCCGCATGTTCGAGGCGATGACCGCGGCCCTGCAGTCCCGCTTCCGGGTCGTAACTCCCGACCTGCGGGCACACGGTGAGACCCAGGTTCCCGATACACCCTGGACCGTCATGGACCTGGCCGACGACCTGGTCCGGCTGCTCGACGCCCTCGGGATCGAACGGGCTACGGTGGCCGGATTCAGTATGGGCGGGATGGCGGCCTTGCAGCTTGCCCTCCGGTCTCCCGATCGACTCGATGCGCTCGCCTTGCTCAGCACGACGGCCGCGGCTGAAGAGCGGCTGCGCTACCTCCAGATCAAGGGCCTCGAGATCATGCTCTCCACCGGGATCCTGCGCCGTCACCTGGCGGAGGAGGCCTCGCGCTGGATGTTTGCATCGGATTTTCGCACGCTGCACCGCTCGACTGTCCGCCGCTGGATCGAGGATGTAGGCGCCATGCCCACCTCGGCCGTGCTCCAGGCCCTGGAGGCCGTGGGCCGCCGGCCCGACGTCATGGACCGGCTGGGTGAAATCCGGGTCCCCGTGCTCGTGTCCGCCGGAGACGCCGACCCGATCATTCCCCGGGCCGACGCGGGGCTCATGGTCCAGCGCCTGCCCGATCCCACACTCCGGATCTTCCCGGGGGCCGGCCACGCCACCCCGATCGAACGTCCGGCCGAGCTCGCCGCAGAGATCACAAATCTCGCCTCCTCAACAGCTTAACCACTCTCCACCCCAATCCCCCAGCCCTCAATCCCCTCAATCCCTCAATCCCTCAATCCCCCAATCCCCTCAATCCCTCAATCCCCTCAATCCCCTCAATCCCTCAATCCCAAGTCCGCTTCACCCCTCCATCCCGCTTTCTTCACAGTCCATTCCCTACCCTATATGTCATTGAGCCAACAGCGCATGCCGGGATCCTGAGTGCCCGGTCTCGACGCCGGTATTCCCCAGAGGACGAAACCCCATGAGCGTCCCTTCATTGCTTCTTCGTCAGTTGTACAGTTTCGGATCTCTGCAGAACGACGCCGGCGGTTTTCGCTTCGCGATCAAGAACCGGCTCACGGACGTAACGCTTACCCGGATCGACCGGGTCCGGGTCGACGGGCAGGAGATCCCGCTGGAGACACTGCAGTTGAGTCTGGGTGACGGCCGCGTCCTGCGGGCCCTGGACGTTACGCCGGAGAACCCGGTTCCGTTCGGGCTCCGTCAGACGACGGAACTCCGCGCCGGCGTCGGCCCGCTCCGCGACGGGCCGCACGACATCCAGCTCGGATTCCACACCCTGCCATTTGGCCGGCTCGAGCTGAAGGCCCGGGACGCCGTCACCCGGGCCCGGTGCGTGCCGGACGGGATTCCCTACGACCTCGACCAGGAGCGGAACAACAGCCCCGAGCTCATCCGGGCCCGGCAGCGCTACGTCGAGGAGTTCACCGGCCGGCGCCTGCTGCACGTCCCCCGGTTCAGCTTCGATCCGCAGGAGGCACGCGGAAACATCGAGAACCTGGCGGGGGCTGCCCAGGTACCGCTGGGATTCGCCGGGCCCTTCCGGATCAACGGCGAGTATGCCCGGGGCGAGTACCTGATTCCCCTCGCCACCACGGAAGGGACGCTGGTCGCCTCCTACAACCGGGGCATCAAGGTGATGAACCTGTCCGGGGGAGTCACGACGACGATCTCGGCCGATTCGATGCAGCGGGCGCCGGTGTTCATTTTCGATTCCGCCCGCGAGGCGCGCAGCTTCCGCAACTGGGTTCAGGAGCACCTCGGTGAGATCCGGCTGCATGCCGAAGCCACGTCCCACGTCGCCCGGCTGCTGTTCATCGACACCTACCTCTCGAACAAGTTCGCCTATCTCCGGTTCAACTTCTCCACCGGCGATGCCGCGGGACAGAACATGGTCGGCCGGGCGACCTTCGCCGCCTGCTGCTGGATCCTGGAGCAGGTGCCGTCGATCCGGCGATTCTACCTGGAGAGCAACTTTGCCACCGACAAGAAGGCGTCTCACGTCAACGTGATGCGGACGCGGGGCAAGCAGGTCACCGCGGAAGCCACCATTCCGCGCGAGATCCTGCTGGAGCACCTCCGGGTCGAGCCGGAGACCCTGCAGTATCACGCCGGCGTGGCCAATGTTGGCGCCCTGCTCTCGGGGGCCAACAACAACGGCCTCCACTCCGCCAACGCCATCACCGCGATGTTCATCGCGACCGGGCAGGACGTGGCCAATGTGGCCGAGGCCTGTGCCGCCCAGATCTACAGTGAGGTGACGCCGGCGGGAGATTTCTACCTGTCCATCACCATTCCCTCGCTCATCGTGGCCACCTACGGCGGGGGCACCGGCCTCGGGACGCAGCGGGAGTGTCTCGAGCTCATGAACTGCTACGGCAAGGGCAAGGTGAACCAGCTCGCGGAGATTGTCGCCGCCGTCGTGCTGGCCGGGGAGATCTCCCTGGCCTCGGCGATTTCCTCCCTTGAATGGGTATCGTCGCATGAGAAGTACGGACGCAACCGCTGAGGCCGGTGGCCGGGCGCACCGGGCGCCCCGGCGCAAACCGCGCCGGAGGCCCCGCGCGGCGGCGGCCCCGCCCGCCTTCGAGGAACTGAAGATCGGGCCGCCGCCCGGTCTCATCCGCCGGGCCCTGGCCACCAACCGGCATCTGGCGGGCCTGGTCTTCGGCGCCCTGGTGGTGCACACCCGGGGACCGCGAGCCGGCTCGGCCCTGCGCCGCGCTCTGGAAAGCCTGCTCGCGGCGATCGTGCGGCCGTTTCTGGACAAACGCCTGGTGGACCGGCCCTTCCCGGTGCAGCTGCGGCGGCGGCTGGAGATGCTCGGCCCGACCTACATCAAGCTGGGGCAGATCCTGAGCCTCCGGGAAGACATCCTCCCGAAGGCCGTGACGGAAGAACTCAAGTTCCTGCTGGACCGGCTCCCCGCCGCGCCGGTCCCCGCCATCCAGGAGCTCATCGAGGCGGACCTCGACCGGCCGCTCGACCTGATGTTCTCCTGGGTCGATCCCGTCCCGCTCGGGTCGGCGTCCATCGCCCAGACCCACCGTGCCACCACCCTGGCGGGCGATCCGGTCATTCTCAAGATCGTGAAGCCGGGCATCCGGGAGACCCTGCACCGGGACGCCCGCCTGCTCGGTATCGCCGGCACGGTCCTGCAATGGGTGTTTCCGCGGTACCAGCCCCGGCGGATCATCCGGGAATTCACCGACTATACCCAGCGGGAGGTCGACCTCCGACGCGAGGCGGACAACGCGGACACCTTCACCGCCAATTTCATCGATCGGGAAGACATCATCTTCCCCGAAGTCTACCGGGAGTACAGCAGCGAGAGCGTCCTCTGCATGGAGTTCTTCGACGGAATCCGCCCCGATACGCCGAAGGCCCAGGCGCTTCCCGAGGAAGACCGTCATCATCTGGTGGATCTGGGCGCCGAGGCCATCATCCGGATGCTCTACCAGGACGGATTCTTCCACGCGGACCTGCACCCGGGTAACCTGATGATCCTGCCGGGTCCTACCGTGGGCTTCATCGATCTGGGGATGGTCGGAAGGCTCGATGACGAGCTCCGGCGCACCCTGCTGTATTACTACTACTCCCTTGTCATGGGCGATGCCGAAAACGCCGCCCGGTATCTCACGGCCGTGGCGGAGCCCGGCCGCGGCGGGGATCCCGCCGGCTTCCGCCGCGACGTGGCCGAGATTTCCGCGCGCTGGCGCCGGGCGGCGACGTTCGACGAATTCTCGCTCGGGCAGCTGGTGCTGGAGTCGGTCGCGCGGGGAGCGGAATACGGGATGTACTTCCCGGTCGAGATGGTGCTGATGGTGAAGGCGCTGATCACATTCGAAGGCGTGGGGCAGGTCCTGCTGCCCGGGTTCGACGTTGCCGAGGTTTCCAAACGCCACATCCGCCGGGTCTTCATCAGGCAGTTCAGCCCCGTGCGGTTCATTCAGGACGGCCTGCGCGGGGCGCCGGATCTGGTGGATGCCCTGGCCAAGATGCCGCTGCTCGTCACCGAGGGCGTCCGGGTGCTGGAGCGCTCGACCCGCCGGCGGGTCGAGAGCCCGCTGGCCGGGCTCCGGGGCACGCTGATCGGCGGATTCTGCCTGGTCGCCGGCTCCATCATCATGGCATTCAACGGCCCGTGGCCGCTGTGGACCATCATGTATCTCCTTGCCCTGGTGCTGGCGGTCCGCAAGGAGCGGACCCCATGACGGCCGGATCCATGGTATCACCGAAGAGCGGTGAACGTGTGCGGGCCAGGGACACCCGTTGCCGGGATGAGCCAGCCGGGGCCTGGGAGCCGTTCGACCCGGAATACTGCCGGGACCTGGAACGGGAAGTCCTGGGCCCGATCAACGACCACTACTTCCGGGTTCAGATCTTCGGTGCCCACAAGATTCCGGAGAAGGGGCCCGTCATTCTCGCGTCGAACCACAGCGGCAACGCGTTCCCCTACGACGCGATCGCGCTCGACTCCTACCTCTGGCGCCGCGACGGCATGGCCCCGGAAACGAAGCTCCGGACCGTATTCGAGAAGGAACTGTCCCAGGTCTGGTGGATGCGGCCCTTCGGCCTGGACAACTTCTGGCGGGTGGGCGGCGGCGTGGACATGACCTTCGACAACTTCGACCGGCTGCTCGAACGGGGAGACCGGGTGCTGTACTTTCCCGAAGGCGTTCCCGGCATCGGAAAGGGATTCGGCCGGCGCTATCAGCTGCAGCGCTTCAAGACCAGCTTCGTCCTGCTTGCGGCACGCCACCGGACCCCGATCATCCCGGTCTATATCATCAACGCCGAATGGGTGAATCCGTTCAACTACACGTTCCGGCTTCTCGACCGGCTGATGCAGAAAGTGTTCCACGTACCCTTCCTGCCCTTGCCGGCTGGGCTGGTGGCGATCCTGTGGCCCTGGGCATGGTATCTGGCCCTGCCGGCACGGATGATCTTCGTCGTGGGTGACCCGATCGATGCGGCGGCCCTTCTCCGCGCCGAGTGTGTGTCCGATCCCGACCGGCCGGAACGGGCCGCGCTGGATCATGTCGCCATGAAGATCCGCCACCGGATGCAGGCGGAGCTGACCGAGTATGCCACCCTGCATGGCCGCCGGCCCTTCGACGCCCGCTCCCTCTTCCGCGAACTGCGGCGCTGCCGGCACCGCTTCTCCAGGGTCCTGCCGACCGGGTGGCCGCTCAGTTTCGTTCGTCACGCCCGGGACCGGTACCGCCCGGCCGCCCGGAACCGCCTGACCGCGCTGCTCCGGGACTGGGATCTGTTCTTCTTCTACCTTCCCCTGGGGTGGCCGTTCCTCTCTCTGGTCCGCCGGTTCCGCCGGCCGCCCTGCGGCTACCGCGGGTTGCCGAAGGAACAACGGGACCGCCGGCAGGGGAACTTCGTATGGCGCCTCAACGAGCGGCCGCTCCCGCCCCGGCCCGGCGCCGCCTGAGCCTCGAACCTCGGCCCTGCCCGTGACCGCGCCCGTCGAGTCTTTCGACTACGTCATTATCGGTTCCGGATTCGGCGGCAGTGTGTCGGCCCTCCGGCTCTCCGAAGCCGGACACCGTGTGCTGGTACTCGAACGCGGGAAGCGGTTCGGGGACGACGACTTCGCCCGCAGCACCTGGCGTCTGCCGCGGTATCTCTGGGCGCCCTCCCTCCGCTGCTTCGGGATCCTCCAGATCAGTCCGTTCCGGAACGTGGTCGTGCTGCACGGCGCGGGGGTGGGCGGCGGAAGCCTGGGATACGCCAATGTCCTGATGGAACCGGACGAGCGCCTCTTTGCTTCACCAAGCTGGCGCCATCTGGCCGACTGGGAAGGCCTGCTGCGGCCCCATTACGATACCGCAAAGCGGATGCTCGGCGTCAGCACCAACCCGCGGCTCAGCCCGGCCGATCACGTCCTCCAGGGCATCGCGGACGACCTCGGCGTCGGGCATACCTTCCGCCGCGTGCCGGTGGGAACGTTCTTCGGTGAACCCGGCCGGGAAGGAGAGGAAGTTCCCGATCCCTACTTCGGGGGCGCGGGGCCCGCGCGACGCGGCTGCATACACTGCGGCGCCTGCATGGTGGGCTGCCGTCACAACGCCAAGAACACGCTGGTCAAGAACTACCTCTACCTGGCCGAGCGGGCCGGAGCCCTGGTCCGGGCGGAATCGGAGGTCCGCGATGTCCGCCCCCTCGGGGTGACCGGTCCGGACGCCGCCCGCTACGAGGTTCGCTACCGGCGGTCCACCGCATGGCTGGGGGGACGGCCCGCGAGCGTCCACGCCCGCAACGTGATCTTTGCCGCCGGTGCGCTCGGCACCATGCGGCTCCTGTTCCGCTGCCGGGATATCACCCGCTCGCTGCCGGGACTCTCCCCCCGCCTGGGACAGATGGTCCGGACCAACAGTGAGGCACTGCTCGGCGTGGTCAGCCGGCGGCCGGCGCCGGATTACTCCAAGGGCGTGGCCATCACCTCCATCTTCAACGCCGACCCGGTAACCAGCATCGAGCCGGTGCGCTACCCGGCGGGCTCATCGGCCATGCGGTTCCTCAGCGGCCCGATGATCGGCTCCGGGAGCATTCCCGCGCGGCTGGGCCGGTCGTTTCTCGACCTGCTGCGCCGTCCCGGCGACTTTGCCCGGACCCACCTGCTTCCGGGGTGGGCCGAGCGGACCACCATTCTCCTGGTAATGCAGACGGAGGACAACCGGATCCGGATGCGGCTGGGCCGGAGTCCGCTCACCTTCTTCCGCCAGGCCCTCGTCTCCGAACCCGACGAAACGCACAGCATTCCCTCGACCATCGAGATCGGGCATGACATCACCCGGGCCTTCGCGGAACGGGTGGACGGCATCGCCGCCGGTTCGATCAATGAGGGACTCTTCAACGTGCCGATGACGGCACATATCCTGGGCGGCTGCCCCTTCGGCCGGAACTCGGACGAAGGCGTCATCGGCCTCGACACCCAGATTCACGGATACCCCGGGCTCTACGTCATCGACGGATCGATCGTGCCGATGAACCCGGGCGTGAATCCGAGCCTCACGATCACCGCCCTGGCGGAATACGCGATGGAAAAGGTGAGAGGTGAGCGGTGAACGGGAATCCGGCACCCCTCTCACCTCTCACCTCTCACCTCCGCCTACCCTACCGCTTCTTCCAGCTCTTCCAGCGCCCGCTCCAGTTGCCGGGCAGACGTCGAACCATACTCCACGACCGGCAGTCCCACGCCGCGCCAGAGGTTGCGCGGCTTGCCGAGGATCTCCTCCCGGAGCCGCAGTCCGTGGCGGGCCAGGATCGGTTTCAGCGCCTTCCGCCGCCGGTACAGATCCTTCCGGGTGACTTCGTACGCCAGCTGGCAGACCTTCCGCCGGGAGGAGAAGCTGAAGATGTTGGTGAAGAACATCTTGTACTCGTCCCGCCCGGGCTCGAAGAGAACCACGTCGGCGCCCGGATAGCGGGTCTCGTAGGCCGCCATCCCGACCTCGAGCCGCGAGTGGATCAGCGTGCGGAAGGTCTGGGAGAGGACCGAAGGCAGCCCCCGCTTGACCAGCGTGCCGGTGAGGTGCTCCCCGGCGCCCTCGGCCGCGGCGATGTCCGCCGGGACCAGCGGGTTCAGGCAGAACAGCAGCCCGACCCCTTCGTCCAGCGCAACCGAGGCATGGACCGTCTTCAGGAGAACGCCGTCGACGCACAGCCGGCCGTCGATCGGGACCGGTGGATACACGCCGGGCAGCGCGGTGCTGGCCTGGACGGCACGGGAGATCGGGACCCGGTCGAGCCCCGGTTTCCCGAACCGGATCGCCCGGCCCGATTCCAGGTCCGCCGATACCACGATCAGCTTGTGCCGCAGCTTGCGGAAATCGTCGGTACGTCCCTTGATCGAGAACATCCGCTCCAGGTACCGGCGGATCGGCTCGTTGTCGAATATCCCGACCGGGAGCGCCCGGGTGAGCCGGGTCAGGGACTCGAGCAGGGTCTGGTCCCCGGGCTGGGTCGTGAGCCGCCACAGGGCATCGCTGACCAGTTTCGGCAGCATCAGGCTGCGGCGGGCCCATTCCCGGTAGGCCGGTGTGAAGAAGACGGCCGGGACGAACGGATGCTCACCGGGCTCATGCTTGACCAGCGCCCGTGCCATCTGGGTCGGGCTGAGCCCGTTGGCCAGGGACGCGGCGATGAACGAACCGGCACTGACGCCGACGTAGATGTCGACCTCGGTGAAGTCCAGGCCCTCGATGGCCTCTTCCAGGGCGCGAAGGGCGCCGATCTCATAGACGGCGCCCTCCGGCCCTCCCCCGGCCATTGCAAGACCGAGGCGCTTACGCCGCGGGGTCCTCCGGACGGACCGGGGCATGGGGCATCACGCGGTGGTCTTGCGGGTCCGGCGCGTCTTCCGGCGGGCCCGGCCCTTGGTCCGCTCGACCGTGCGGGTGAGCTCTTCCACCCGCTTGGTGAGGGTGGTGATCTCTTTCCGGGTCGGCACGCCGAGCCGGTGCAGCGTGGTGCTGGTGGCATTGTCGATCGGCGCGGTGAGCTTGCCGATCGCGCGGCCGGCGTCGTCACGCAGGTCTCCGACCTTGCTCAGCACCTTCGCAAGCCGCTGCTTGTTCGCCTTCTCCAGCCCGGCGCCCTTCTTGACCAGGGTGGAGAACACTTTCTCACCCTCTTCCCCGGCGAGCGCGAACGCGCCGAGGCCGGCAAGCCAGATGTTCTGTGCCGATTCCTTGAGGATCGGCGCTTTGGGAGCTTTCTTGGTCCTGGGCATACGGCCCTCCTTGACTTGGGCTATCGAGCGTCAGCTATCAGCTATCGGCGGTCCGCTCTGGGTCTGACTCACCGGCTGCCGATTCTGACAGCCTCGAGCCGGTAGCTGTCCTACACCTTTCCTTCAAGTTCATCCAGCGACCTGGCCAGCCTGGCAAGGCCCCGGCGAAGACGGCGGACATCCGCCTGACTGCGGTTCACCGGCTCCATGCGGCCGACCGATGCCCGGACCAGCCGGTCCAGGCCTTCCTGCACCTGCTCCACCCCGGAACTGACCACCGACTCGCCCCGGCGGATGATCTCGTGCAGGAACCCGCTCGAGAGCATCGGTCCACCCCGCCGGTGGCCTTCGAGAATGACCTGGGCCAGAGTCTGAGCGGTGACGTCGGCTTTGCTCGTGCTGTCCACGACCCGCACCTCCTGCCCCTCCCGGACCCAGTCGCCCAGTTCCTCCAGCGACACGTACCGGCTGTCCTCGGTGTCGTAGAGTTTCCGGCTGCCTCCGCCATACCGCTTGACCAGCCGTGCCATACCGCCCTCCTCTCTGCCGCAGTGCGGTATCATCAGGTGCCCTTACCGCACTGCGACAAAGCTAGGGACCCACCCCTGAAGCGGCGGTGAAGAAAGGGTGAGAGGTTCCACTCGGAGCGCTCGGGAAAGACCCTCTCACTGCCCACCGCGCCCGGTTACCTTCCCGTCATGCGCGCCGCCCGGCTCAATGCCCAGCAGTTGCGTCTCCGCGCCCCCGGGGACCTCGCGGGGGGCGTCCTGCTTGGCGCCGTCAGAATACCGACGCAGACCCTCCCCAAGGGCACCGTGCTGGATGTTGTCACCGGGTCCGCCGTCATCGATGCCGCCAACGCGGACGCCATCGATCCGGTCCGCATCGCCTGGCCGGAAGAGGGCGAGATCCACGAGGACGACGCGGCGCACCGGCTGGCCCACGCCGCAACCGGACCGGGCATCCGGTTCGGCACTCCCCGCCAGAGCCGGATCGATCTGGTGGCCGCCGGCCCCGGCGTCCTGTACGTCGCCACGGGGGCCCTGACCCGCCTCAACGCGCTGCCCCCGCTGGAGGTCTTCACACTCTTCCACGGCCAGGCAGTCGACGAAGGGCAGGTCGTCGGTGCGGTGAAGGTGGCGCCACATATCGTTCCGCTGGAGATCGTGGAACGCGGAGAACTGCTTGCCCGCCGGGACGGCCCGATCGTCCGGGTGGCCGGTTACCTGCCACTCCGGGTCGGGGCGATCGTTGCCGAGGACCTGCCCCGGGCCGGGATCGAACGGTTCACCGCCGCCGCCCGTACCAAGGTCGAAGCCCTGGGTGGGACGCTGGAGGATGTCGTGAGTGCGGCCGATCCGGATCCGGCCCAGTGCGAGCGACGCTCGTACAAAGCGCTCGAAGCCATGGCCGGACGCCGGGATCTGCAGCTGATCCTGGTCGGCGGCGTCTCCGCCGGAGATCCGCTTTCACCGTTCTACGCCGCCCTGAACGCCCTTGGTGGCCGCGTCCTCCGGCAGGGCGTGCCCGCCCACCCGGGTTCGATGCTGTGGATCGGCGTGCTCCACGGTGCCTGGATTCTCGGATTGCCCCAGTGCGGGGCCTTCAGCATGGCCACCGCCGCCGACCTGGTCCTGCCGAGGATCTTCACCGGCGAGCAACTGTCGGCCGAATCCCTGGCCGAGCTGGGCCACGGCGGGTTGCTCGTCAGGGACATGCGCTTCAGGTTCCCGAGCTACGCCAGGGAACTGGAACAACCAGGTGGCTGATCGGCACCCGGCACCCGGCACCCGGCACCCGGGACTCGGCACCCGGCACCCGGCACCCGGCACTCTGCACTCTGCACTCTGAACTCTGAACTCTGACCCCGACCCCCATGCACGATGTCCTCGCAGACTATGACCGTTTCCTGGCCGAGGGCCAGCCGCCCGGGCGCGCGGTAGTAACCAGCGTGTGGGGATCCGCTCCCCGGCACGAAGGCGCCTGCCTGCTGGCCACTGCGGATGGGAAGATCGCGGGTTCCGTTTCGGGTGGGTGCGTGGAAACCGCGACGGCCGCCGAGGTCCAGGCAGCGATTGACCGCAACGGACCGAAGCTCGTCACCTTCGGGGTGACCGACGAAACCGCCTGGCGGGTGGGCCTGGCGTGCGGAGGAACGATCAAGGTCTTCGTCGAACCGGCCGTGCGGCCAGAAATACTCGAAGCCGCCAGGAGCGGCGGGGGCATGGTTGTGGCCACGGTACTCGAAGGCCCGGCGAGCGGTGCGTCCCTCACCGTCCGGGATGACAACTCGCCCGCCGGCGTCAACCGTCCTTCCTGGACCGGGGACACCGAATGGCGGGAGTGGGCGCCCTGGCTCGACGCCAACCAGGCCACGATCGTGGGCGCCGCGCTCGACGCCATGCAGCGGGAGACGAGCCGGACCTTCGAACTCCGGGGTCCCGACGGCGAACCGGTCCAGATCTTCCTCGAGGTCTTCGCCCGCCAGCCAACGCTGGTCATCTTCGGCGCCGTCCCCATCGCGGTCGCGCTGGTACCGATGGCCCGCCGGCTGGGGTACCGGACGGTTGTGGCGGACGGCCGGGATTCGTTTCTGGCACGGGAACGGTTTCCTGAAGCCGACGAACTCGTTCTGGCCTGGCCCGATGAAGCCTTCGCCCGGATCGGGATCGGTCCCGCCACCTACATCTGCGTGCTGTCTCACGATCCGAAGTTCGACGACCCGGCGCTGGAGATCGCTCTCCGCTCACCGGCCGCCTACATTGGTGCCATCGGTTCGAAGAAGACCCAGGATGCCCGGCGGGCACGCCTCCGCTCCCAGGGCTTCAGCCAGGCGGCGGTGGACCGGCTGCATGGACCCATCGGGCTCAAGCTCGGCGGCCGCTCGCCTGCCGAAACCGCCCTGGCGATCCTGGCGGAAATGACGGCGGTGAGGTACGGGCAACGGGTGGCGGCGAACTGATTGGATGATTGAACTGGATGATTGGCTGATTGGACGATGCAATCATCCCGTCAGGAGTTCTCATGCGCTCCACCATCTTTCTCACCGGGTCCACCGGCTACATCGGGCAGCGGCTGGCCGCCGCGCTCGTCGCCCGCCGGCATACGGTCCGCGCGCTGGCCCGGCCCGGCTCGGAGGGGAGAGTCCCGCCCGGGTGCGAGGTGGTGACGGGAGACGCGCTGCACGGAGTGACCTTTACCGGTCAGATCGCCCCGGCGGACACGTTCGTACATCTGATCGGCACGCCCAACCCCTCGCCGTCCAAGGCCGAGGAATTTCTCCGGGTAGACCTTGCCTCGGTCCA
>JBFXBG010000003.1:0-85275 GCA_050183505.1 Gemmatimonadales bacterium
CCGCTCGCGGCCCGCCGCCCGGGCCAGGAGCATGCTGGCGACGTTGGCGGTGGCGATGAGCAGTACGAATCCCACCGCACCCCAGAGCAGGAGAAATGTGGTGCGGGTCGGGCCGACGACCGAGTCCTTCAGCGGAACCAGGCTGATTCCGGCGTCTTCGTTGGTCACCGGGTATTCCCGTTGCAGCCGCCGGGCAATCACGTCCATGTCCGCCTGGGCCCGGGCCAGCGAGACTCCCGGCGCCAGCCGGCCGGCCGCCCCGAGGTAGTGCGCCCCCCGTCCCGACACGTCGCCCGCCGTAAACGCCATCGGCACCCAGAGCAAAGCCTCCCCCGCAATGGGAAACCGGAACCCCGCCGGCATCACCCCGATCACCGTGTGGGGTTCCTCATCCAGCGTCAGCACCCGGCCGATGATCCCGGGATCGGCCTGGAACCTGGAACGCCACAACTCATCGCTCAGCACCACGACCCGTTCTCCCCCGGCGACGTCGCTCGCTTCGCCGAAGGTCCGCCCCAGACTCGGCTGGACACCGAGGACGGAGAACACTGAGGCCGTGACGCGAAGCCCTTCGAGGTTCTCCGGCGCCTCCACCCCGGTGAGATTGAGGCTCACGGGCGTAAAGGCCGCCAGGTCGGTGAACGACCGCTGGGCGGACCGCCAGTCCAGGAAATTGGGTGGCGCGACATCGTTGCCGTTGCCGGTCGCGCCCGACTCCGACACCGAGACCAGCCGGCCGGCGTCGGGAAACGGCAGCGGCCGCAGCAGGACCGCATTGATCAGGCTGAAGATGGCGGTGTTGGCGCCGATCCCGAGCGCCAGCGCCACCACCGCGATGAACGTGAACCCGGGAGTACGCCGCAGCGTACGCCGGGCGTAGACCAGATCCTGCTTCAGGTGCTGCATGGGAGACCTCCTGCCCGGGTGAACCCGCCTCACTCCGCCCGCAACGCGACCATCGGATCCACCCGCGAAGCCCGCCACGCCGGCAGGGCCGCGGCGAGCCCGGCCGCGAGCAGGAGAATCAGGGTGATGCCCGCATAGGTCACCGGATCGGTCGGCGTCACGCCGTACAGCATTCCGCCCAGGAGTCGTGTCGCGAACACCGCTCCGCCGAGCCCGAGCCCGAGGCCCAGGCCGGCGCGTCCCAGCCCCTGCCTCACGACCTGCACCAGCATGGTCCGCTGATCCGCGCCGAGGGCCATCCGCACGCCGATCTCCCGGGTGCGCTCGGCCACCATCGTCGCCAGAACGCCGGCGACCCCGACACCTGAGAGCACCAGCGCGATCAGCCCGAATCCGGCAAGCAGGGATGTGGCGAAGCGGCGGTCCGAGACCTGGGCCCCGATGACCTCCTCCATCGTGGCCGCTCCGAACGTCGGCGTATCCCGGCGCACCGAGGCCAGCGCCTGCTCCAGCGCACGAAGGCCGGCGGCCTCATCCCCGTTCACCTCGGCCACGACCCGCATGCCCCAGTCGCGGAAGTGCCCGAACTCCGACTGTGCCAGCGGCGTGTACGCCACCGGCGCGGGTTCCACGGCCAGCTGCTCGTTGCGGACCGCGCCGACGATGCCGACGATCCGGTACCAGCGCACCGGACCGCGTGAACCGTCAGGACGGTTGAAGGTCACCCGCCGTCCGATCGGATCCTCCCCCGGCCAGAGTTTCGCGGCCGCCGTCCGGTCGATCACCATGACCGGCTCACCCCGGGCGTCGTCGGTTTCGAGAAAGCTCCGGCCGGCCAGCAACGGGATCCCCATGGTACCGAAATAGTCCCCCACGGTAATGCGGGCCGCGATGGCCGGTGCGTCTCCGTCGGCGTACTCCCGGCCTTCGGGATAGAGAGACGTGGTCCACCAGGTACCGCCGGGCACCGGGAGCACGTTCACCGCCCCGACCCGCCGGATCCCGGGCGTGGCGGCAGCGCGCCGCATGACCTCCCGGTAGTAGGCCACGGCGGCCGCCCGCTCCGGCATCGCGTCACGGGCCGGAGCCACGGCCGCCGTCACCCGCCCCGGGGTTTCGAATCCGGGATCCACCGCGAGGAGCCGCGCGACGCTCCGGAGGGTGAGTCCGGCGCCGACCAGCACCAGTGCCGCCAGCGCCACCTGCGACACGACCAGCGAGTCCCGCAGCCGCCCCGCGCCTCCGACCGCGCCGCGGCCACCGCCACGGACCGCGGCCGCGATCCCGCCCCGCACCGCGCGGAAGGCGGGAATGGAGCCGAAGATCGCACCGGTCAAAACCACCAGGCCGGCGCAATAGAGAAGCACGTTTCCGTCGAGCCGCACACCGCCGCCGGGAAGGCCGTCGGGTGCCAGGTGTGAGAGCCAGGCCAGCCCGCTCCAGGCCAGCAGCAGGCCGAGAACGGTCCCGAGAACGGAGAAGACCAGGCTCTCGGTAATGAGCTGGCGCACCAGGCGGCCATGCCCGGCCCCCAGCGCCGCCCGAACGGCCAGCTCGGGCTGACGCCGGGTGGCCCGGGCAAGCAGGAGATTGGCCACGTTCGCCGCGGCGATGAGCAGGATCAGCGCAGCCGCGGCCCATGCGATCAGTATCGCCGGACGGACCGGATCGGTGAGCATGGCCCGGTATGGCTGCAGCGAGATGGTCCAGCCGGTATTGGTGGCGGGGTAGGCGGCGGTCAGGCGGGCCGCCACCGCCGACATCTCCACCGCCCCTTCATTCCGGGTCCGGCCCGGTGCGAGCGAGCCCACCACCGCGAGCCAGCGGGCGCCCCGCTGCTCCATGCGATCGGGACCGAGATCCAGCGGTTTCCAGAGATCGACGGTGGAGGTGGGGAACCCGAACCCGGCCGGCGCGACACCGATCACCTCCAGCGCGCGGCCATCGAGTTCCACCGTCCGGCCGATTGCGCCAGGGTCCTCGCCGAGGGCCCGCTGCCAGAACCCGTGGCTTACGACGACGACTCCGTCGCTTCCCCGCTCTTCTTCCTCCGGCCGGAAGCTCCGCCCCAGCTCGGGCCGGGTCCCCAGCGTCTCGAACAGATTCGCGGACACGGTCGCGTAGGATACCCGCTCCGGCCGGTCGAGCCCGGTGAGGTTCCCGGCGCCGGTCCAGAAGGCCGAGAGCTGGTCGAAACTCGTGACCTGGTCACGCCAGTCGAGAAAGTCCGGCAGCGACGTGCCGAACTGCCGCCAACCCCGGTCGAGATTGTCGTTCCACACCATCATCAGACGGTCGGCGCTCCCATAGGGAAGCGGACGCAGAAAGACCCCGCGAACCACCGAGTACAGGGCCGTGTTGGCTCCGATACCGATGGCGAGGGTCAGGATGACGACGGCGCTGAAGACCGGGGCCCTTCTGATCAGGCGGAGGGACTGCCGGACATCACGGAGGAATTCAACCATCCGGGTTCTCACGGGAGTGTGGCGTTGGAGGCGGCATGCCGGTTCCGAGGTTGGATAGCCGGTCGAGCCGGTTGGTTGACAGCCCCCGGAGGACGGCGACGCGTTCATGTATGGAACTTCGGCCAACGGGCACTATCTTGCGGATACCCCCACCCGGCGGCCTCCGCATGACGACGCCAGACTGGAACGCGCGGTATTCCGAGCCCGGATACGCCTACGGCACTCAGCCAAACCTGTTCCTCGTGGAGTCGATTCACCGCATCCCCCGCGGTCCGGTACTCTCCCTGGGTGAAGGAGAGGGAAGGAACGCCGTCTTCCTCGCGTCGCAGGGGTATGCCGTCCACGCCGTGGACGGATCGCCGGTGGGCCTGGCCAAGGCCCGGGCCCTCGCCGCGGACCGCGGCGTCCAGATCGAGACGGAAGTCGCCGACCTCGCCGCCTATGCCATCCCTCCCGGAACCTTCGCCGGCATCGTTTCCATTTTCCTGCATCTCCCCCGCGAGCACCGGGCCCGCCTCCATGCGCAGGTGTCCCAGGGCCTGGCCCCCGGCGGCGTTTTCCTGCTCGAAGCCTACGGCCCCGAGCAGCTCACCTTCGGGACCGGCGGACCCCGCACGCCGGATCGGCTGGCCGGCGTCGAGGAGCTTCAGGCGGAGCTTCCCGGGCTCGAATGGATCATCGCCCGGGAGACCGACCGTGACGTGGTCGAAGGGCGCTACCATCTGGGGCCGGCCGCCGTGGTGCAGTTGCTGGGAGTGAAGCCGTGAGGCAGTAACCTCGTGCGGGGCGGGCCGGGTGGGGCGTCCCCTTCCCGGCAGTACCGGGCAGCACACGGACCTCCTCCCCCTGTCCTATGGCCGACACCCTGCAGCATGACCTCAGAGCCGCCTGGCGCAGTCTGCGCCGGAGTCCCCGCTTCACGTTTCTCGCCCTCGCCATGCTCGTCGTGGGCATCGGGGCCACGACCGCGATCTTCAGCCTGGTCCGGGGGGTCCTCCTGCGGCCGCTTCCCTACGACGACCCGGGCCGCCTGGTCGTCGTCTGGGCCGACCTGGTCAAGCAGGGCAATCACCGCTTCAGCGTAACGCCGGACGACTTCGCCGACATCCGGAAGGACACCGTACACTTCAGTGCCGTCGCCGCCCAGCTGGGCTGGGGTGCCAATTTCACCGGCGACGGGCCGCCCGAAGCGATCCGCGGTGCCCAGGTTTCGAGCCAGTTCTTCGCCGTTGCCGGCATCGTCCCCCGGCTGGGACGTGCCATCACCGCGGAGGACAGCGCCGAGACCGGAGGCCAGGTCGTCGTGCTGGCGGACGGTCTCTGGCGCCGTCGGTTCGGGGGAGACCCATCGGTCATCGGGCGCGCCATCCGGATCGACGACCGGCCTTACACCGTGATCGGGGTCATGCCCCGTGAGTTCCGCGCGCCGTCATTCTTCAAGGCACCCAGCCTGCAGGCGGAGTTCTGGGTGCCGCTGGCGCTCCCGGCGGCGTGGAACAACCGTGAGGCGGCCGTGCTGCAGATCCTGGCTCGGCTCGCGCCCGGGGTCACCGGCGCCGAGGCCCGTAACGCCATGTCGGCGCTCGCCACCCGGCTTCAGGCCGCGTACCCGGCGACCAACACCGACGTCGGGTTCAATGTCGTCCCGCTGCACGAACAACTGGTCGGGTCAACCAGAACCGTGCTGCTGGTCCTGCTGGGTGGTGTCGGACTGCTTCTGCTGATCGCCTGCGCCAACGTGGCAAGCCTCCTGCTGGCCCGGGGAATCGCGCGGCGCCGGGACGTGGCCGTACGCGTGGCTCTGGGTGCCGGCCGGCAGCGCCTGGTAAGGACGTTCCTGGCGGAGAGCCTGCTGCTGGCCGGCACCGGTGGGCTTCTCGGGCTCGGGCTTGCCGCCGGCGGGTTGCACGCACTCGTCTCCCTCCTGCCGGCCGATATGCCGCGGCTGGACCAGATTCGCCTGGATCCCGCGGTCTTCGGCTTCACCTTTGGTGTAAGCGCGCTGGTGGGTGTCATCTTCGGTGTGGTTCCTGCCATCCGCGCCACCCGCCTGAACCCCGCCGGCGCGCTCGTCGCCGGAGGAGCGCGAGGGGTCGTCCGGAGCACCGGCGGCATCCGCGCGGGGCTGGTCATCGGCCAGGTCGCCCTGGCCACCCTGCTGCTGGTCGGGGCCGGCCTCATGACACGCACGATGCACGCGCTACTTCAGATCGACCCTGGTTTCCGCGCCGATCATGTCCTGACCTTTCGCATGGTGCTGCCCTCGGTGAAGTATGCCGGAGCCGCTGAGCGCCTGGATTTCTTCCGGGAGTTCATGGAGCGCCTCGAGGCCGACCCGGGCATCATCGCCGCCGGCGGCACCACCCGCTTTCCCCTCGACCCGAGCTACGGCTGGGGCGCACTCACCGTTCGCGGGGAGCCCGCGGCCGAGGGCCAGGAACCCCTGGTGGGAGTGCGGACCATCACCATCGACTACTTCCATGCACTCGACATCCCGCTGAAGGGAGGCCGCGGCTTCACGGCGCGGGATGATCGGAGCGCGCCGGCCGTGGTCATCGTCAACACCACGCTGGCGGATCGGTTCTTCCCCGGCGGCGCGCTGGGAAGGCAGATCGCCTTCGGACCCGAATCTCAGGCCGGAACGTCCGACAGCCCGTGGCTCACCATCATCGGCGTGGCCGGGTCGGTGTCGCATGACGGGCTCGAGGCGGCTCCGATCCCTGAAGCGTACCTTCCGTTCAGGCAGGATCCGGTCGACGGGCTCGATGTCGTCGTGCGAACGAGCGCACCTCCGGAGACCCTGGCCGGCCCGGTCCGCGCCATCCTCGCGGGCATCGATCCTGAGCTTCCCCTCATCGACCTTCGCACCATGGACGACATCGTCGGCGCGGCCGTGGCCCGCCCGCGCGCGTCCATGCTCCTGCTCGGCGGCTTCGCCGGCCTGGCCATTCTCCTCGCGGGCATCGGCATGTACGGCCTGCTGGCCTACGGCGTCGCCCTTCGGAAGCGGGAAATCGGCCTGCGGCTTGCGCTGGGGGCACAGCCGGGAGACGTGCTCGCCCTGGTGACGAGCCAGGGCCTGCGCCTGGCTGTCACCGGCCTGGGATTGGGACTGCTCGGGGCAGTCGCGCTCTCGGGCCTGATCTCCAGCCAGGTCTATGGCATCAGGGCCACCGATCCGCTCACCCTCGCCGTTGCGGCGGTGCTCGCCCTGACGGCGACCCTCCTCGCCAGCTGGTTCCCCGCCCGGCGGGCCACCAGGATCTCACCGATGGAGGCGCTGAAGGCGGAGTGAGGCGAGCAAGGGAATGATGAACACGGATGGTGGCAGTCCCATGCACCGGGTGGACGCCTTCTGGGCAGCGGAGCTCGGGATCGACCCCACTCGGCTGCGGGCCGAGAGCTGGCGGGAAGTGGAGAGCCCCGCGGCCTCGGATCCGGCCGGCTTGCGAGTGCTGGCGGTCCCTGAAGCAACGATCCTGAGCTACACCCGTGGGATTCGGACCCGGCTCGCCGAGGCCGGGTTCGACGCCGCAGCCCTCCGCCGGTCACCCCGCGAGAACCTCAGCCTGCTGCACCGCTCGGCGAACCTCCTCGTGCGGGGGCCGGCCTGGCTGGGCTACTGGCTCTCAGGCACGCCCCCGGAACCCGGGATCGATGCGGCGCCGTTCGCGGCCGTGGAACGCCATCGGTTGCACCACCTCCAGGCAACCGACCCGGCGGGCTGGGAAGAGGCCGGGGTAACGGATGCCGGCCTGATCTTCGGAGTCGAGCGGGACTCGATGCTGGCCGCGGTCGCCGGGTATGAACCGTGGCACTCGGACATCGCCCACCTCCAGGTGTTCTGCCATCCCGGCCACCGCGGCACCGGCGCCGCCGATGCCGCTCTGCGCGAAGCGGTGCGACATGCGCTGGAGCGTGGTCTCATCCCGCAGTACCGGGCCGCGGACCGGAACCCTGCCAGCCGCAGGCTCGCTGAACGGTTGGGGTTCATGGAATACGGGTGGATGGCCGTGGTCCGGCTCCGGAACCGGCTACCCTGACACCCGGCCCTCCACCCTTCCCTCGATCCGCCCTCCCGTTCGATATTCCCCGTGCAGCAGCCGTTCGCGAATCGCTGTCACAGGAGTACGAAATGACCCACCCAACCGGCTTCGAAGTGCGGCTCAAGGAGCCCTTCGATGCAGCCGTCGACCGGACCCGGGATGCGCTCAAAGCCGAAGGCTTCGGCATCCTGACCGAGATCGATCTGAAAGCCGCCTTCCGGGAAAAACTCGGCCGGGAGTTCCGGCCCTACATCATCCTGGGCGCCTGCAACCCGCCACTGGCCTTCTCTGCCGTAACGGCCGATCCGTCCGTCGGCCTCCTCCTGCCCTGCAACGTAACGGTCGAAGCCGCGGCCGACGGCAACGGGACCACCGTACGCCTGACCGATCCCGAGGCCATGCTCGCCGGGCATCAGACCGGAGCCGAGGTCAGGAAGGTGGCCGAAGATGCCCGGGCGAGGATCCTGAGAGTGAGGAAGACGCTGGCCGGAACGGCCGACTGATGGACCGTCGGACCGCACGCGTGTGAATTCGCGGCTCCCTGATCCTTGACCCCTGACCCCTGACCCCTCGTGCGCCCCCCCCTCCTGACCCTTGTCCTCACCCTCGCCGCCTGCGCCGCCAGCACGCTCGACTGGTCGGCCACCGGCCGCGCACCTCGGGATGTGCCCCCGGTGTTCGTCCCGGATACCGCGGCCGCACCCTCGGCGGTTCCGACCGGGACCTGCCTGGTCCATCTCAGAGACCCGCGCGACGGGACCCGCCTCCTGCTGGTCCGCTCGGCATCAACCGAGCAGGGCGCTCCCGGGCTCCGGGGCGACTACGAGGCCGACCGGCCCGGCCGATACGACCTAGGCCCGGGAGACCTGCTGCGCCTCGACTGTACCTCGGGGACGGTTGTGGGAGTCGTACGGCGCTGAACTCCAGGGGGAGAGATGCGGATGACCGTGCGCCGTCCCGGCCGCCCTCTCCCCACCTTCCCTCACCTTCTCACCTCTATCCCACCCTATGACCAAACTCTTCGTACTCCTCGGCGCGACGATCGGCGGCTGGATCGGCTGGTGGGTGGGCGACCATGTCGGTCTCTTCACCGCCTTCATTATCAGCATCATCGGGACCGGTTTCGGGGTCTGGGGTGCCCGGCGGGTGGCGTCGAACTATCTGCCCTGAGCCTCCTGCCAGCCCGTCACCGACGGCCCGGTGAACCGGCCACCCGGTGGCGCCGGACAGCGGCGCTGGCCTTCCCCGCTTCCATCCAGGTCCATTCGCTCTCGAAGCTCCCCTCTTCCTGAAACATGAACCGTGCGCCGTGGATGTGCCCCACCGAGCCGTCTGCCAGATTGGTTCCTCCGGCGAACGTGAATCTCAACTCATCGCCCTCCAGTCCGGTTGACACCAGGACCGGCTGATTGCCTGCTCCGCAGTAGTGATGCATGACGAGTCGGTCCCCGTCCAGGAAGATCGCCGAGACCATCCCCGCGCCGGCGTGCTCCCCGTTGATCACACGTTCCAGGATCAGCGAGCCGTCGGAGGCGACCTCGTAGCTGACCAGGCCTCGCTCCCCACCCATGGTGAACGACCACGTTCCCGCCAGCAGTTTGAGCCGCTCGAATCCCTCGCGGGCCGGCGATGCCTGCTGGGCCGGGAGTCCGGACGACACCGTAACCGACAGGGCCACCCCGAGGACCAGCCGTTGACAACCAGCTGCCATGCGCCACCTCGCCGTTGACCTGAGGCTCCTCATCTCTCTCCTCCCCCTGACCTTACTCCACACTTCCTGCCTTCCAGCCTTTCTCCACCAGCAGTTTCTCCCCTTCCCGCCCGAACTCGGCCGCCAGTTCCGCATACTGCCGGTTCCAGGTCGCGGCCCAGACATGGACGCCGGTCTCGCCGCCGGCCCGCCAGGTACCGAGCCGGATGATTCCGTCCCCCAACTCCCGCACCGTCCCGGCGAATTCCCTCTCGGGGACGTGCAGCATCACGGTGCCGCTGAACATCCCGCCGGAAGGGGTACGCAAGGTGAAGGCACGGCCGACGTCCATCGACTCCGCTTCCACGGTGAAGCCGCCCGCGCCGTGCAGGCCCCGCCAGACGGCGGCATGGGAGAGAGAGGTCTTGCCTGTCGCCCAGCCGATGTGCCGGTCTTTCCCCAGATGCCGCGAGACATAGTGCGCCAGGCTCCGCAGCTCGAACTGCCAGCCGTTGGAGACGCCCTCGAGCTCGTCGTCCCATGCCGCACCCTGGCCGAAGCCTGAGTGGATGAGCCGCAGCACCGTCTTTCCCGCCCGGGTTTCCAGCTTCATTTCCACGACCAGCCGGGCGGGTTCGGCTTCACCGGGAGGAAGAACCCTGCCGTCGGCGTCGTAGGGCCGCTGTTCTTCCTGGACCAGCCGCAGGAGATGAGGCGGCTCCCAGGACTCGATGCGGGCAGTCCCGGAGAAGGAATCTCCCCAGCCCCACCGCATGGAGCCGCCCACTCCGGGCTTCACTTCCGCTTCGAGCGGAAACCACCGCATCAGTTCCTCGGCTTCGCTGATGACGCGCCAGGCGTCCTCCAGCGTGGCGTTCAGGTCGACCACAACTTCGGCCTTGCGCCCGGACTCAGGCATCGGCCACCTCCGCATTCGTGTCGGGTTGCATCGGGTTCTCCGGGGAAGGATGAGCCGCGACCGCAAGCCGGAATCGACGCCCGGCGGGGGCCGCGTCATCGTGGTACTTCGCCACCAGGCGGGCGATCTGGCCGGTGAGTTCTTCGGTGAACGCGGCCCGGGCTTCGGGGCCGGCGAAGCGGATCTCCGATTCGAGTGAGAGGGTCGCCAGCCGCTTCCCCTCGCGGCGGGCTCTCGCGTCCAGCGCCGCGACGGTCCGGATCGTGGTGGCGGACGCGTGAACCAGCGCCAGGGCGCTGAACCGGTCGGCGGCCGCCTCGGGCGAGGAGCCCAGCGCACCGAGCGTTTCGGGGCTCACCACGTACGCCCGGGCCGTTGCCCGCATCAGGCGCTCAACGCAGTTGCCTTTCCGGCGCTCCCCGACGCACTCCAGTACCCCAACCCGCTCCAGTTCCCGCAGATGATAGTTGAGGCGTTGCCTGGGGATTCCCAGCCGGCGGGAAAGCCCGGCAGCGGAGTCCGGCTCGGCCAGATGGATGACCAGATTCCGCCGGACCGGATCCATCAGCATCGCGGCCTGAGCGGAATCCCTGACGGTGGCAAGCGCAGCGGTCATTCGGGCCTCGGGGCCAGAGCCTCCAATGGGGTCGACCGGAGCCTTTCCGGCTCCCCAGCCCCAGCCTAATACCGACAAATTTATTTGTCAAGGAAGAGATGAGGCCGCCACCTGCCGTGGGCTGGCCCCCACCGGGAGGTCGCTTGGGCGGTGCAACCCGGTGGCCCGCTGAAGGTCGGGGGTTCATTCCCTTGCGACATCCGGCCGATGGAGGCACTCTTGGGAGCGATCAGCCCCCGGGAGACCTCTCATGTCCATTGTTCGTTCGAATTATGCCATCGGGTGGGGCACGCTGGCCCTGCTCAATGCCGGCCTGGCCCAGGTGAAGGGCCAGAGCGGGCTTCTCTGGGGGTTCCTGTCCCTGCTGCTGGGCCCGATCGCAACCCTGCTGCTGGTGACGATCTATGCGCATCCGAAGCAGTGACCGCGCCGAACCGGCCGGGGGCTGAATGACACCGGTCGGCGCTGCCGTCGGGAACTGGGTCGACCGGGGCGAGACCCCCGTCCCCCGCCTGGCCCGGGTGCTGGGGGAGTACCTGGAGGGAGAACCCGACGCCACCGGTGACTGGCTCGAAGAGCAGGCGCTCATCGTTCTCGGGATGGTGGACGCCGGCGCCTCGGAGTCGGAGGTCTGCGACTACCTCACCTACATGGACCGGACGCTGGACCGACAGGACACCCCGGTCCCGGCCCGGCAGGCCATCGCCACGCTGATCTGGCACATCGCGAAGGTGGCTCTGGTCCGCGATCATCTCCTGGCCCGCCTGGAGAATCCCGCCACGTTCTGACCGCGCCCGGTCTCCGACTACTCGCCTCTCATTGCGATCACCGGCTGAACCCGGGATGCCCGCTGCGCCGGGATCAGGGTCGCGACGAGCCCGGCCAGCATGAGCCCTGCGCTCACCAGCATCCAGGTCGGCGGATCCACCGGGCTCACCCCGTACAGCAGGCTCTGCAGCAGGCGGCTCGCCGCCACGCCCCCCGCCAGACCGATCACCAGTCCAACGGCGACGAGCCGCATGCCCTGCAGCGCCACCAGCCGCAGGGTCCGGCCGGTACTGCTGCCCAGCGCGCTTCGGATTCCGATCTCGCGGGTGCGCTGCGCCACAGTGTAACTCATGACTCCGTAGAGCCCCGCCATGGCAAGGACCACCGCCACGAACGCGAACACCCCGAGCAGGGACAGGTAGAACTTCGGGCGGCCGACGCTGGAGGCCATGAGTTCGGGCATCGGCCGGATCGCCGTGATGGCCGCCCCGACGTCCACCGACAGGACCGCCGCCTGCACCTGGCGCGCGACGGCCGTTGGATCGCTTCCTTGAACCCGGACCAGAATCGGGAAGGACGCCGGGCTGCCGCTCTGCCGGTAGGCCCAGTACACCTCCGGACGGGGGTCTTCGACCGGGCCGAAGTTCCGGATATTGCTGACCACGCCCACAATGGTGGCGAAGGTGGTGTCCCCGATGTGAAAGCGTTTCCCGACCGGGTCCCGGCCGCCGAAGTCACGGGCCGCCAGCGCCTGATTGGCCACCACGACCGCGGGAGACTCGGGTCGCTCGTCGTCGGACGGTTCCAGCAACCGTCCGCTGATCAGGCGCTGCCCGGTAACCGCGAAGAACCCGGGAGTGACCCGGCGGTTCTCCACCAGCGGGAGCTGGGTCGGGTTGTCGCCCGGCTGGCCCTCGTAGCGGATGTTGAAATTGTTGCCCCAGTTCTCGTAGGGCAGCAGGGAGATGGAACCGGCCGCGGCCACTCCGGGGACCTGGCGGATCGCGTCGAGCGCCGGCTCCAGGAACTGGCGCACCGAGGACCCGTCGGCGTAGCGTTCGGGAGAGACAGTCACCTGCAGCGTCAGGACCGGTTCGGGATCAAACCCCGGATCGTTGCCGAGCAGGCGGGCGAAACCCTTCAGCACCAGCCCCGCCCCCAGCAGCAACACCAGTGAGAGCGCGACCTCCACGACCACCAGGGTCCCGAGAGCGCGATGGTGCGCCTGACCCGCCCCGCCACCCCGGCCGCCGGCCAGGGCTTCCTGCGGATCCACCGCGGTGCTGCGCCACGCCGGAACCACGCCGCACAGAAGCGCAACAAGCGCGGAAAGCACCAGCGCGAAGCCGATCACCCGGGCATCGATCGCGAGGCCGGCCAGCTGCGGGAGCCGCTGGGAGGCAAGCGTCCCGATCGTGCGCACCCCGATCCAGGCCAGGGCCAGGCCCAGCGCCACACCCGCTCCGGCCAGCACCAGACTCTCGACCAGCACCGGCCGCATCACGGCCCAGGGACTGCCGCCCAGCGCCGTCCGGATGGCCATCTCGCGCCGGCGTTCCACGCCCCGCGCCAGCAGCAGGCTCGCCACGTTCGTGGCGGCGATGAGCAGCACCAGGACCACGGCGCCGAACAGCAACAGGAGCGGGGTCTTCACCGGTCGGGTGAGTTCCGGCTGCAGTGGAAGCACCCGGATCGATTCCCCGTTCAGCTGGGGATACACCTCCACGATCCCGTTGAAGATCGCCCGCAACTCCGATTCCGCCGCGGCTGGAGTCGCCCCGGGCGCGAGCCGTCCCAGGGCCCGGAGATAGTTGTTCCGCCGGGCGCCCAGTTCCCGATCGGAGAACTGCATCGGCAGCCAGACGTCCGAGCGGAGGATCTGGGTCCCGAGCGGCACCCGGAACTCCCGGGGCGCGACGCCGACCACGGTCACCTGGCGGCCCTCGAGCAGTACGGACTGCCCGATGATCGCCCGGTCCCCGCCGAAGCGTTCCCGCCACAATTCATCGCTCAGCACGGCGACGGGCGCGGCATCCCGCCGGTCGTCCGCCGGTGTCAGAAACCGCCCCAGTTCCGCCGGGACCCCGAGCAGTGGGAAGAGATTGCCGGTCGCCCGATAGGCCCGGACCTCGACCCCGCCAGAGGGCAGCGACAGGAGGCCGGTCCCGCTGGCGACGGCGGCAAGATCGCTGATCTGCCGGCTTGCCGCCGCAAGATCGGCGTAATTGGGTGCCGAGAACGGGCCGGTATTGAACTGCGGGGTGGTCCGGTAGACCGTGACCAGCCGTTCGGCCTGCCGGAAGGGGAGCGGCTGCAGCAGGGCACGGTCGATGGCACTGGAGATCGCGGTCGTGACCCCGAGGCCGAGCCCGAGGCACAGGACGGCGGATATCGTCACGGCGGGAGCCCGAAGCAGGCTCCGGGTGGCGTGGCGGATTTCGTGTCCCAGCGACGTCGGCATTCGGGGCGCTCCATGGCTCGGGGTCGGGGGTTAGACAGAGCGGCGGGCGTGATGGTTGCTATACCGGCTACGGGCGGCGGCCGGTCGTGCACTCTCGAAGTCCGAATAGCACGACAGGGTATCCCCGACCGTCGGTGACCTTCGGTCCTCCGTCAGAGACTCCGCCCGATCACCGCTCCCAGAACCAATCCCCCCGCGCCGAATATGGCGTACCCCTTCGAGGTGCAGGTGGAGATGCCGGTGGTCGATTCGTTCTGCAGGTTGGAGATCAGGGTACAGACACCGAGTCCCGCCACCAGACCGATGATCCCGCCGATGGCGGCGTTGGTCCCCCGGTCCTTCCCGGCCATGGTGGACAGGGCAGTCCCGCGCATCGGGGACGC
Source organism: Gemmatimonadales bacterium (assembly GCA_050183505.1). Taxonomy (GTDB): domain Bacteria; phylum Gemmatimonadota; class Gemmatimonadetes; order Gemmatimonadales; family GWC2-71-9; genus JBFXBG01. The sequence goes on from JBFXBG010000003.1 coordinate 14,255, forward strand.
GGAATGCTCCCAGGCCAGGTTGGCCGCGAGGTGGCCGGGCACCGCCGGACCCTGGGCCGCGGCAACGGCGGGCCACACCAGAAGACCGGCGCACAGACCGATCAGGCAAACGCGCATCGTTTCCTCCCGTTGTCTGACCTGTGGAAGCCTGGGTGGACGCCGTCCCCTGAGTGACGCACGGGCGAATCTCCACCGGCTCTCCACGCCGGGCGACCGGTCACCCCGGATGTCCCGCCCGCTCCGGGAGCCGACCTCTCGCGAGTCGGCAACGCCTCGGACGCCGTTCTTCCGTCCGTCCTTCCGTCCTTCCGTCTTTCCGCCTTTCCACCCAGATTGTCCCCGTGTCCCAGTCGCGCGCGCGCACCCTCGTCCTCACGACCATCACGATGGTCGCCTTCGCGGCCAATTCGGTGCTCACCCGGCTGGCGCTCGGTCCCAGGTCGGTGGACGCCGCGAGCTTCGCCACGATCCGGCTGGGCTCCGGGGCCGTCACCCTGCTGCTCATCGCCACGGCGAGCCGGACCGCCCGCCCGCCGGAGAGCCGGGCGGGCTGGGTTTCGGCGGCCCTCCTGTTCAGCTACGCCGCCGCGTTCTCGTTCGCCTATCTCACGCTCGGCACCGGCACCGGGGCCCTGATCCTGTTCGGGGCGGTCCAGGCCACGATGATCATCGCCGCCCTGCGGGGAGGTGAACGCCCGCACGCGAGCGAATGGGTCGGTCTCGTGCTCGCGCTGGGCGGGCTCACCGCCCTGGTCGCCCCGGGACTGACCGCCCCTGCCCCGATCGGATCGGCCCTCATGGCGGTGGCCGGGATCTCGTGGGGTGTGTATTCCCTGCGCGGGCGGGGCGCGGCCAACCCGCTGCAGGACACCACGGCCAACTTCATCCGGGCAGCGCCGATGGCCCTGGTGTTGAGTCTCATTCTGCTGAGCCGGGTTCACCTCACGACCCGCGGGATCATTCTGGCGGTCTGTTCCGGTGCCGTCGCCTCCGGAATGGGATACGTCGTCTGGTATGCCGCGCTGCGCGGACTCTCGGCGACCCGGGCGGCCATCGTGCAGCTTTCGGTCCCGGTCCTCGCCGCCCTGGGTGGCGTGCTGTTTCTGGCTGAGACGGTGTCGGTGCGGCTGATCATCTCCGGAGCCCTGATCCTCGGGGGCGTGGCGATGGCGGTGGCCGGGCGCGCGAGGTAGGCGGGCGGGCCTGAACGTCTCAACCCGCTGAAGATCGCCAAGCCACCTGCCCGTTCACCGGTCACCGGTCACCCGTCTCCCGTCTCCCGTCTCCCGTCTCCCGTCTCCCGTCTCCCTTCTCCCTTCTCCCTTCTCACTTCTCACTCTTTCTACTCTCTCCCCATGGCCTTCATCCCCTACCTCCCGACGGACGCGATTCCCGAAGCCGACCGCGTCCCCGACAACGACCACATCCTGCGGATCCACGGGGTGCATTCGCGCGTCATGCGGCAGCACTACGATCTGTATGTCGAGCTGATGCACCGGCCCGGGCCGTTGAGCCGGCTGGAACGGGAACTGGTGGGGGCCGCGGTCTCCCAGGCCAACGCGTGCCACTACTGACTGGTCCACCACGGAGCGACGCTCCGGACGCTCCTCCGGGCGAGGGGCACCGAGGAAGACCTGCTGGACGGCCTCATCGGGAACCTGGCGGACGAGACGCCGCCGGCGGGGTTGAGCCCGCGGGAAACCGCCATTCTGGGTTACGCCCTCAAGCTCACGCGCACGCCGGGACGGATGACGGAAAACGACCTCGTCCCCTTGCGCCGGGCGGGCCTGGATGACCGTGCCATCCACGACCTGTGCGGGGTGACGGCCTACTTCGCCTTCGTCAATCGCATTGCCGATGGACTGGGCGTGGAACTGGAGGAGAGGTGGAGCGACGGCGGTGGGCGGTGAGCGTCTAGCTCACCGGCAGCCAGTAACTCACCTTCACCGCCAGGAAGTTGTCGCCGGAGGTCGAGAGGGAGCGGCCCAGGCCGCCCACTCCGGCGCGCCGGAACGGATCCTCCCGGCCGGACCGGTCCTGCTGCCAGACGAAGAAGAAGGTGCTGCCCGCCCGCCATTCCCACCGCAGAACCACGTTGCTCCTGAAGGACACGATGTTGAAATTCGGGTCGATCTGGAACGTGTCGGGGCCGTCGGTCACGGTGAGCGTCCCCGAGGCATCCTGACTGATGGTGCTCCCGCCGGTACCATAGCGGCGGAGCCGGTCCGTGCCGGCCGCGGTGAGTTCTCCCAGATGGTAGTACTGTCCGCTCGCCGCAAACGGCTCGGCGTAGGCCTCCAGCGAGAGATCCGGGGAAAGCGCGTAGTTCATCCGGATCCGGGCCGCGATCGTGGTGCGGCCGATGGTCCCGAACACATATCGGGTCCCGTAGGTCGAGGCGGGTCCGTTGGCTTCCTGGGAGACATACTGGCGGCGTTCCACCTCGCGCTCGAGCGAGGGCCGGATCGACAGTTCCCAGCGGCTGCTGGGACGCACCGAGAGCTGGGCCCCGAGGTCGTAGGCCCAGCTGCCGAGTCCGTCCCACTCGTAGGCGGCATCGAGCTCCCAGCGGGTACTGGCGCTGAAGGGACTCGAGATTTCGGCGTCGACTCCGGCACTCGGCGCGCGCCGCATCAGCGGCCCACCTCGCGTGAGCCCGTCACTCAGGGCCGCCGCGCGCACCTCGAATCCCAGGCTCGCCTGCACGAAGTTGTGAAACGTGGCATTGGCGTCCATCCCGATCTCGCTGTACTGCCGGGTGCCGCCGAAGTTCCAGCCGCTGCTGCCGCCCAGGCGCACGTTGTATTCCCGAAAGAGCGGGCCGGGGGTGTTTTCCCGATAGCGCAGACTGGCATAGGTGTCGATGTCGTCCGCTCCGCCGAGCCGGCCGGCGTCGTTGATCTCGAACGCGGGCGATTCCGCCGAGCCCCCGAACTCGTACAGCCAGTGGCGGCCGGCGTTCTTGCTGAAATTCAGGGAACCGACCCAGCCGAGCAGCGATTCCCGGGTTGGATCATAGGTGGCGTAGTCCTGGTCGGGCCGCTGGAAGTAGTGCGCCGAAGAACGCTGGACCCGGGCAATGGCGCCGGTATCGCCGCGGATGTAGCTGAAACCCAGCGCACCCTGCAGGATGTAGTCCCCGCCGTTGAACCGGAGGTTCCAGTCGAGGCCGCCGCCGAAGGCCTGACGGCTGAACAGCCCGGCCAGCGGGGAGTCCCGCTCGAGACTGCGTTCGACCGCGGTCATGGTCAGCCCGACGGTCGAGGCCGAGGCGCCGACCTCCTGCTGCAACCGCACCACCCCGTACCCGGCAACGGGCGCCACCTTGGTGTCGGAGAAAACCGAGCCGGTGGTGTCATAGGTCCGGGCGAAGGCCTGGTCCGTCACCGCGGCCAGCGCCCCGACCGAAAGCCCGGATGGGAGCCGTCCGGTCAGTTTGGCGGCGCCCAGGATGGTCGCCGCCTTGGGCTGGTCCACGAAATCGCCGTCCGCGCTCCCCCGTGGCGGGGCGCCGATGCGCCGGGAGTAGAACCAGTTGGCCCCACCCCCGCGGAGCAGATTCGCCCCTTCGGTAAAGAACGGGCGGCGCTCGTCGAAGAACGTTTCGACCGCGCTCAGGTTCACCACCGCCGGGTCGGCCTCCACCTGGCCGAAGTCGGGATTCACCGTCCCGTCCAGCGTCAGGCTGGGGCCGAGCCCCATCTTGAGGTCCAGGCCGGCCCGGGCCTCGAGGTTGACTCCGTTGTCGAAGGGATCCCGGGGGTTGCGATCCCCGGTGATGGTCGAGTTGGCGGCGGTATAGGGGAGCAACTCGATCCGTCGGCTGGATCGGATGCCCCGGATGCCGTCCAGCTGCGCGAACCGGGACGCCCAGCCTGTCTCGTTCTTCGGGATCAGGACCCAGTAGTCATCCTCGTTCCGGCTCGGGATATACCGGTTGATGTTGATTCCCCAGGTCTGGGTCTCACCGGCGTTGAAGCGCAGCTGGGAGAATGGGATTCTGATCTCCGCGGTCCAGCCGGCCGAGTCCTCGGCCGCCTTCGCCTGCCAGACGGGATCGAACGAGTAGTCCCGGCCGTGCTCGCTGTCGCCCGGATGGTAGTAATCCACCCTGACGCCGGTCGCGGTGACGCCGAAACTGTAGGCCGTCCGGCGATCGCGGTAGGTATCGAAGGAGAAGATGATGCGCTCGGAATTCGCCGGGTTGTCCCGGCGGGTCACCTGCGCCAGGATCTCCGGGTTCTCCATCCGGGCGCCGATGTAGACGGCTTCCTTGTCGTACAGAATGGCAAAGCGGGTGGCGAGCGTCGCCGGTTCTCCCTCGCGCGGGTCCCTCTGGGTAAAGCCGGTGAACCACTCCGCGTGCGCCCAGGCGGAATCATCCAGTCTGCCGTCGACGTGGATCGGGGCCCCGGCCGGCTGGGCCTCGACTTCCTGGCCCGATATGGCCTGAGGCACGGCGACCGTCCCGGCGGCCTGAGCGGACAGGGACGCCGGCCCGAGCAGGCCGAGACAGAGCAGGACCGCCCGGCCGGACCGGGCTGGAAGTACTGTTCGAAGAATCAATGAAATCACCGCCAGAACTCGTAGGACAAACCGGACGTCCGGAGCGACCACGGCCATCCGCGCCGCCGGTTTCATACAGCTTGGACGCTCCCAGCCTGGCGTCCGTTTACTCCGCTGGGGGCAACGGCTTATCCCGCACGTTAGCAGGATGCCGGCCGGGATCCAACCCGGATGGCGGAGGTCGGAATGGTGGCGTATTGTGCACGGACGGTCAGAGAGTTGTCAGAGTTTCGCCATCCGAGCGGGGGTCGTTCATCATGTCTTCGTGCAGTCCCGCCGCCGCGGGCGCGGATCCGCCATGAGCCCGCCTCTTCCCGGACAGCCGGGGCTGATGGCGGACATGCGCACGTGGAGCCGGGGCCGCTGGTGGTCCTGGCGCGCGCTGCTGCTCGCCTGGCTGGCCTGGACCGGCTGGCACTACCTGCGGGACCCGGAGTACGCCAGCGTTTTCCAGGGAATCGATTTCGGGGTCCACGAACTGGGGCACCTGGTCTTCGGCTTCGGAGGGGAATGGATCGGCGTCGCCGGCGGGAGCCTGGCCCAGGTGCTGCTCCCGCTCGCCGCCGGCGCCCTGTTCTGGTCGCAGCGCGACTACTTCGGCGCCGCCGTCTGCGGCGCCTGGGAGGCGTTCAGCCTGTTCGAGCTGTCGCGTTACGTGGCCGATGCCCGGGCCCAGGAGCTGGACCTGGTCAGCTTCAGCGAGACCGCGATCCACGACTGGAACTACCTCCTGTCCAGCGTGGGCCTGCTGCGGCAGGACGTGGCCATCGCCCACGGGATGCGCATCCTGGCGCTGCTCCTGCTGGCGGGGAGTCTGTGGTGGGGCGGGTGGCTGTGCCGGGAGATGAGGCGTGGAAGGACCGTGAACGGTGAACGGTGAACGGTGAACGGGACCGGGTCGTCCTCCGAGACATGGATGCTGGGCCCGTTCACTGTTTACCGTTTACCGTTCACGGTTCCCCGCTTTCGATCTTCAGCAGCTCCCGGTAGGCCGGCAGCGTCAGAAACTCCTCGAACTCCTTCGAGGTGATGAGCCGGTCGAAGATCTGCCGCGCCAGGTCGAACCGTCCGCCCCGATAGCGTTCGTCACCCACCAGACCCCGGATCCGTTCCAGTTCTTCGGCGGTGACGGCGTGATACAGTTCGGGCGTCACCACCCGGCCGTCGTCCAGCGTGGCCCCGTGCCGCACCCATTGCCAGACCTGGCTGCGGGAAATCTCGGCGGTGGCCGCGTCTTCCATCAGGTTGAAGATGGGGACGCAGCCGATGCCGTTGAGCCACGACTCCAGGTACAGGAGCCCGACGGTGATGTTATGCCGCAGGCCCTCCTCGGTGATCTTTCCTTCCGGCACCGTCAGCAGGTCGTCGGCGGTGACCTTTACGTCTTCCCGCATGACGCCGAGCTGATTGGGGCCGGGCATGCCGGCATCGAAGACCTTCCGGGCGATCTCGACCAGGGCGGGATGAGCGACCCAGGTTCCGTCGTGCCCGTCTTTCACTTCCCGCTCCTTGTCGGCGATCACCTTGCCGATGGCGGTGTCGTTGGCCGCCGGGTCGTTCTTGATCGGAATCTGGGCCGCCATGCCTCCCATCGCGTGCGCACCCCGGCGGTGGCACGTCTTGATGACCAGCTGGGTATAGGACCGCAGGAAGTGCCGGTCCATGCCCACGGTGCCCCGGTCCGGAAGCGTGAACTGCGGATGGTTCCGGAATTTCTTGATGAAGCTGAAGATGTAGTCCCACCGGCCGCAGTTGAGTCCGACGATGTGCTCTTTCAGCTCGAAGAGGATCTCGTCGAGTTCGAAGGTCGCCAGGATCGTCTCGATCAGGACCGTGGCCCGGATGGTGCCGACGGGCAGCTTGAGGGCGTCCTGGGCCGCGAGGAAGACGTCATTCCACAGGCGGGCCTCGAGATGGCTCTCCAGCTTGGGCAGGTAGTAGTACGGGCCGGTCCCCCGCGCCAGCAGTTGCCTGACGTTGTGGAAGAAGTAGAGGCCGAAATCGAACAGACTGCCTGCGATCGGCTCGCCGTCGATATGCAGGTGTTCCTCGGACAGGTGCCAGCCGCGGGGACGGGCCATCAGCACGGCGACGGTGTCGTTCAACCGGTAGGATTTCCCTTCAGGCGAGACGAAGTCGATGGTCCCCGCGATGGCATCGCGCAGGTTGATCTGCCCCTGGACCTGGTTGTCCCAGGTCGGGGCGTTGGCATCCTCGAAATCGGCCATGAAGACGTTGGCGCCGCTGTTGAGCGCGTTGATGACCATCTTCCGGTCGACCGGGCCGGTGATCTCCACCCGCCGGTCCTGCAGATCGGCCGGCGCGGGCCGGACTTTCCACTCGGCCCGCCGGATGCCCGCCGTCTCGGGCAGGAAGTCGGGCCGCCAGGTTCCGTCGAGCTGGCGCTGGAGATCGTGCCGGCGGGCAAGCAGCGCGCGGCGGGTGGGTTCGAACCGCCGGTGCAGTGTGGCAAGAAAATGCAGCGCATCGGGTGTCAGAATATCCGAGAAACCCGGCTGCAGCGGCCCCAGGATGTCGATGCCGCTCGCGGGTCTGGTCCTGGCTTTGGTTTTCGCTTTGGATGCTGCCATGGGAGCACTCCGGGAGAGAGACGCTGGAGAAGCGTAAAGTAAACGGTTAACGGTAAACGGTGAACAGCACGGGGCCGCAGGTCGATCGGGATGGCGGGCGGCGGATTCGGGTTCACCGCTCACCGCGCGCCGTCCACTCCGCGCGGTTGTCGCCCGCCGTTTACTGGCCGCCCCCTCCCCCCTATCTTCCGGCCACCGTCACCCTCTGGATGTCCTCGATGAAGCTCCGCTCCCAGGCCGCCGTCCTCACCGCCCTGCTCCTCGCGACGGCATGTTTCAGTCTGCCATCGGCGCCCCTTGCGGTCCGTCTCTTCGATGCCGAAGGCAGATTCGTGGGCTTCGTGGACATCACCGAACGGGATCCGGGGGTCCGGCTCAGGGTTCACACCATCGATCTCGATGGTGGCGTCCACGGGTTCCACATTCATGAGAATCCCGTCTGCGAGCCCCCGGATTTCGCCACGGCGGGGCCGCACTTCAACCCGGCAGGCAAGGAACACGGATCGAAGAATCCCAACGGGCACCACGCCGGAGACCTGCCCAACATCACCGTCGGCACCAGCGGCAACTGGGCGGATACCACGATCGACTGGCCCGACGTGGAGCTCAACGACGGAGAGCGCGGCCTGTTCCACAATGGCGGGACCTCGCTCATCATTCATCAGAATCCCGACGATCAGTTGACCGATCCCAACGGCAACGCCGGTCCCCGGATTGCCTGCGGTGTCATCAAGAAGCTGCCGGAGGAGAGATTCTGACCCTGTGAACGGTGAGCCGTAGACGCTGACCGGGCCCGGGCGTTCGGGCCCGGGGGCGGCCCTCTCTCCATCTCCCGTTCACCGCCACTGCCGCCCGGCCCCGGGCTCATCCGCCATGTCCGACCTGCTCGCAGCCCGATCCCAGATGGCCCTCAGCCTGGCATTCCACATCGTCTTCGCGATGATTGGCATCGCCATGCCGGTTCTGATGGTCGTTGCCGAACGGCGGTGGCGCCGGACCGGCAACCCGATCGACCTCGAGCTGGCGAAGCGCTGGTCCCGCGGGACCGCGATTCTCTTTGCCGTCGGCGCCGTCTCCGGCACGGTGCTCTCGTTCGAGCTGGGCCTGCTCTGGCCCCGGTTCATGGAGTTTGCCGGCCCGCTCATCGGCCTGCCGTTCTCTCTGGAAGGCTTCGCCTTCTTCACCGAAGCCATCTTCCTGGGCATCTACCTGTACGGCTGGGAGCGGGTGAGCCCCCGGGCCCATCTGGCCGCCGGGATCGTGGTCGCGATCGCCGGCACCACCTCCGGCATCTTCGTCGTCATCGCCAATGCCTGGATGAACACGCCCGCCGGGCTCACCATGGCGGGCGGAGAGGTGGTTCAGTTCAGCCCGCTTGCGGCCATGGCCAACCCGGCCGCGTTGAGCCAGACCGTTCACATGACCCTGGCGGCTTTTGCCGCGACCGGTCTGGGCGTGGCCGGCATTCATGCCTTCGTCCTGCTGCGCCACCCGGCCGACGCCTTTCACCGCCGGGCCCTGACCATCGCGCTCCTGGTCGGCGCGCCGGCTGCCCTGCTCCAGCCCCTCTCGGGAGACCTGAGCGCCCGGCACATCGCCCGGTATCAGCCGATGAAGCTGGCCGCCGCCGAAGCCCTGTTCGAGACCCGGACGGAGGCGCCGCTCCTGATCGGCGGCTGGCCGGATGCCGGCTCGCGCACGGTCCGGTTCGGAATCGAAATCCCCGCGGGCCTCTCGCTGCTCGCGTTTCATGATCCGCATGCGGAGGTGGCGGGCCTGGACCAGGTGCCGGAGCGTGACTGGCCGCCGGTGGCGGTGGTCCATCTGGCGTTTCAGGCCATGGTCGGGCTGGGCAGTTACATGGCCCTGGTCTCGCTGGCCTCGCTCTGGCTCATGTTCCGGCGGCGGGATCTCCCGTCGCGGCGCTGGCTGCTCCGGGCTCTGGTCCTGGCCGCGCCCATGGGCTTCATCGCCGCCGAGGCGGGCTGGGTCGTGACCGAAGTGGGGCGCCAGCCGTGGGTGATTCAGGGCATCATGCGCACCGCCGACGCGGTCACTCCGATGCCGGGGCTCATCGTCCCGATGCTTGGCTTCCTCGCCCTCTATCTGGGGCTCGCGGCCGCGGTGATCTGGCTCATCTCCCGCCAGGTCATGTCGACCGCGCCCGCGCCCGGCGTCACGGAGCCCGCCTGATGCCGGCGTTCGATCTGGCGGATCTGGTTGCGGGCATCCTGCTGCTCTCGCTCAACATCTACGTGCTGTTCGGCGGGGCGGATTTCGGCGGCGGTGTCTGGGATCTGCTGGCCCGCGGCCCCCGCGGCCCGCGCCAGCGGGACGTCATCGCCCATGCCATCGGGCCGGTCTGGGAAGCCAACCACGTCTGGCTCATCCTCGTGGTCGTCCTGCTGTTCACCTGTTTCTCCCCCGCCTTTGCCCGGCTCGCGATCGTGCTTCACGTGCCGCTGACCCTCATGCTGGTCGGGGTGGTGCTCCGCGGCTCGGCATTCACCTTCCGGAGTTATGGCCAGATGGACGACGCCGCGGCGGCGCGCTGGGGACGGGTGTTCGCCATGGCGAGCCTGGTGACCCCGCTGCTGCTGGGTGTGGCGGTGGGCACGGTGGCGGCGGGGCGGGTTCGCGCGCCCGAGCCGGCGGCGGGGTTCGTGGCCGGCTACGTGACCCCGTGGCTCACGCCGTTCGCCTTCGCCACCGGCATCCTGGCGGTCGTACTCTTCGCGTTCCTGGCCGCGGTCTACCTGACGCTGGAGACCGCCGACACCGAGCTGCGCGAAGACTTCCGGACCCGCGCGCTCGGGTCCGGTCTCGCCGTATTCGCCGCCGCCGCGCTGGCATTGCTCCTGGCGCACGACAGCGGCGGGGCACCGCTCATGGCGTTCGGCCTTCTCCGGGCCCGGTGGGCCCTGCCGCTCCAGCTCGGCATCGCCCTGGCCGCGATCACCGCCCTGCTGGCGCTCTGGTACCGCCGCTACGTCCTGGCCCGGGTCGCCGCGGCGGTGCAGGTCTCGCTCATCCTCTGGGGCTGGGGCCTGGCGCAATACCCCTATCTCATCCCCCCGGACCTGACCATCGAACAGACCGCGGCGCCCGCCGCCACCATCCGGCTGGTGCTCATCGCCCTCGCGGCCGGCGCCGTGATCCTGCTGCCTTCGCTCTGGTACCTCTTCCGGATCTTCAAGGCGGCCCCCGGCGCCAACCGGGCCAGCCCTGCGGCCCGATAGCGCAGAACGCGGGCGCCCCCTCGAAGGGAACGCCCGCGCTCTCGCGTGATGGCAGCGAACTCCGGCTCCCGCTCCGGTCGGTTCGTCTGCCCGCCTGCCCGTCAGTCTCTCGCCAGCATGTTCCGGATCGGCCGGATCAGCAGTGCCATGACGATCCCGGCCACGATGGCGAACGCGGCCACCGCCCCGAAGACCTGGGTCAGCGAGAACGACTCGTACAGCCCGGTTACCCGGCCCGCGATCAGGTTGCCGACCGACGCCGCCAGGAACCAGACGCCCATCATCATGCCTTTGACTCGTTCCGGCGCCAGTTTGGTCATGGCGCTGAGCCCCACCGGGCTCAGGCAGAGCTCTCCGATGGTGTGCAGCAGGTAGGTGATGACCAGCCACATCGGGCTCACCCGCACCCCGCCGGCGCTGGCGGCTCCGGCACCCACCATGACCACGAACCCGAGGCCGACGAACAGCAGACCGAAGGAAAACTTGGTCGGGCTCGACGGATCCCGCTTGCCCAGCCAGACCCAGAGCCAGGCGAACACCGGGGCCAGCGCGATGATCATGAGCGCATTCACCGACTGGAACCAGCTCGAAGGGAAGGCCCAGCCGAACACCGTGTTGTTGGTGTTGTCCCGGGCAAAGAGGTTCAGCGTCGAGGCCGCCTGCTCGAAGGCGGACCAGAACACCGACGCACCCAGGAACAGCACCACGATCACGATCAGACGCTTGCGCTCTTCCCGGGTCCAGTTGCCCAGGGCAAAGAGCACGGCGAAAAACACCACGACGATCACCGCGTAGAGCCAGGTGAACGCGTCGGTCACCGCCTGCACGCTGAGCACCCCCCGCATGACCAGGACGGCGACCGCCCCGATCAGGACCGCCAGTCCCCCCGCGCCAAGCCAGAACTGCTTCCGCGCGCGCGTCCCTTCGGGCGAGTCGGGCGCGACGCTCGGCTGCTTCCCGGCATCACCCAGATACTTCCAGCCCAGCACGTACTGCACCAGACCCAGGGCCATGCCGGCGGCTCCGACGCCGAAGCCCCAGTGCCAGGACGTGGTGGGGGAGATCCCCATGCCGTCCAGCATCGTCTTGAAGCCGTCGCTCTGGGCCAGCCAGCCGACGATGAGCGGAGAGATGAAGGCGCCGAGGTTGATCCCCATGTAGAAGATCGAGAAGCCGGCATCGCGGCGCACGTCTTCCTGTCCGTAGAGATCTCCCACGATGGCGCTCACGTTCGGCTTGAGCAGCCCGGTGCCCAGGACGATGAGCGCCAGCCCGGGATAGAACAGGCCGGACCCGGGCACGGCCAGCGACAGCTGGCCCAGCATGATGAGGAAGCCGCCCACCAGCACGGACTTGCGGAGCCCCAGCAGCTTGTCCGCGACCCACCCGCCGGGAAGCCCCATCATGTAGACCAGGGCGACGTAGGTCCCGTACACGGCACCTGCCTTGGCGACATCGAAGCCCAGGCCGCCGCTCGCAACCGACGCCGTCATGAACAGGATGAGGATCGCCCGGAGGCCGTAATAGCTGAACCGCTCCCACATCTCGGTAAAGAAGAGGGTGGAGAGGCCCCGCGGATGACCGAAGAACGCGCGGTCCCCGGCCGGCCCTGCGGGAGCGGTTGAAGCGTTGGTGTCCATGCGAGTCCTTTTGCTGGGTTTTCTAGAGGAGACGAACCAACCGCGAAACGCTCACGGCCGGTGCTTGCGGAGGATGTCCGCCAGCACGACCGAGTCGATCCTGCCGTCCATTCTCACCCGGACGTCGTAGTTCTCCCAGTACATGAAGTCACGCAGTGCCTCGAGGAACGTCCGATTGGCCGCGCCCTGCGGCGCCCGGAGCCACTTCTCCGGCTGATTCACCGGCTCCCGCAGCAGGATGGGCTCCAGCTGGCGGATAATCGCCGGAGTGATCTCGACCAGATCGGCCGGATCACTGGGGAAGAAATGCAGCTTGTGCAGCGCGAGCAGACGATCCAGTTCGGCAAGCGGGTCGGCCGCGTCGTAGACCCGGATATCGATGAAGCGATCGTTGGCGCCAAGGTACCCGCCGTTCTGCCGGACCACAAGCAAGGCCGCCGACTGCATCCCCCGCTTGTCCCCACCCCCGGCCTGGCCGGCGTGCAGGGCCGCCACCAGCCGGTCCGCCAGCGGTCCGGTACTCTGCTCGAATGCCCGGGCCATGTTCTTCACCGTCTGGTCGGAGACCATGATGTTGGCCTGCGCCGCATAACCGTGCCCGCTGATCACCTTACCCTTGCCGCCGGGCGCGGACCCGGCCTTCTCCGGCAGCCCGACCCGGCCCCCGGCCCAGTCAAAGGTGTTCCGGCCGGTGAAACTGGCCGCGTTTCCCCGCGCGTCGACCATGCCGACCTGGCGGTCCTGCAGCATGGTGTCGGTTCGCATCACGATCCGCAGGGCCTCCAGCGCGGTCGCTCCCAGCGCCATGAGGCGGAGGCCTTCCTCACCGTACGCGGTGTTGGCGAGGCTCTGGGTCGCCACCGCGCCGACTCCCGCCCGGGCCCAGGGGACGATCCCGCCGACGTTGGGGAACTTGGACTGGACCGCGATCCCGAGATCGCCGGTCGCCGAATCCCAGGCCACAATGCTGTAGGTGTGCGCCAGCTTGCGGCCGTGGGCGGGTGCCGCCGGGCGCTGCGCGGCAGGACCGCCGGCATCAGGCCCAGCGCCATAACGGCACCGCAGGCGAACAACCAGGATCCCGGCCCCGGACGGCGCGGGGAACCTGCCGGCTCACGGATCACGGCTTGGACTGGTCCTTTCCGAGTTTCTTCTTGAGGTAGGCGAGTTGCTGCTCCACCGCGGCCTGCCGGGCGGACTGATCCAGATCGCGTCCCAGCAGTTCTTCGGCCGGATCGACCCCCGGCCGATTGCCGCCGGCGGCCTGGATATCCCGCCAGGCTGCCTCGGTGGATGCGCCGGCCGGGCCCAGACCCTGTCGTGCCTGGCGGAACCGGGACCGCAGCTCCTCGAACTCCCGCATGGCCAGGGCCAGTTCCTCCCGCTGCACGGCCAGCTTCCGCTCCAGCACGGCACTCCGCTCGGTATGCCGGTCGACGAAAGTCCGGGCCAGGTCGGCGGTCTCCTGGTCCTGGATGTCCGAAGCCAGCCGCCCGCGGCGGATGGCATCGTCCAGGTGTTTCCGTTCCACGGTCAGTTCACGCTCGGTAGCCGCGAGGTCTTCCTGCATCTTCGACACGGCGACCTTGGCTTCCACCACGGCGTCCTGCAGCTGCGACGCGTAGGCCCGGGCGTCCGCCGGGGCAGTGTGCTCGGCGAGAAACTGCTCCAGGCGGGCGCGCAGGCTTTCGAACACTCAGGATTTCCGGGTGGTCTTGGCGAAGAACGCGGAGAACACCTGCTCGACCTTGGCGCTCTTGCACTTGGGACAGGTCACCCGGCCCCGGCCGTGCTGTGACACCGATTCGGAGCGGGAGAACCCGTGGCCGCAATCGGAGCAGAGATATTCGTAAATGGGCATGTTGGGTCTCGGCGTAAAAGTCTCAGCGAGACAAGGTTACGGCGGCGGCATGGGCCCCGTCAACCGGTGTGGCCCCGGTCCTTCCACCGGCCTCTTATCTTTCCCCGGGACTGTCAAGAGGCGAGGCGATTCCAATGGTGCATACCCCTGGGTCCCGGCGACCGGTGCCCCTGCTCGCCGGGCTGGCGCTCATGGCCGGGCTGGCCGGATGCGGCGGATCCGATTCCGCGCCTTCCTGCGGCATTACCGCGCTGGCCGGCGCGACCATGTTGCTCAATGAATTCTCGGTCCCCCGGCAGACGCTCTCGGTCCCTCCGGACCGGCTGCCCGACCACCTGACGGCCCGCCTCGCCGCCGGTCCCGCCTACCCCGCGATCGTGGGACGGACCGAGGACGGCCAGTGGGCCATCGGCGTGAACGGCGCGCTTCCGCCCAGGTCTCTGGTCCGGTTCGGCGTCCTGGTGGTGGATTCCACCGGCGCGGCGATGGGGGTCATGCTGTACGAGGCGACTCCCGTCCAGGGGGCGCCCCGGATCGGCTCGCTGTCGGTGGCGGATACGATCGTGCCACTGCTCGCCATCCAGGTTGCCCGCAACAAGATCGAAGACCCCCGCTGCCCCCTGTTCCCCGATTCCCTCGCCCCATGACCCGTCCACTGATCGGTGTCACGGGGACGATCCGTCGGTTCGAGTCGGCCGACCGGGCCAGCGTGAACGCGGCGTACCTGCGGGCCCTCGCGGCCGCGGGGGCGAACCCGGTCCTGCTGACCCCGGTCATCCCCACCAGTGACGCGGGCTCGGTGCTGCAGCGGATGCAGGGCCTGGTCATCACCGGCGGACACGACGTCGACCCGTGCTGGTACAACGCCCGGCCCTCACCCGCGCTGGGAGCGGTGGATCGGGCCCGGGACGCGTTTGATCTGGCGCTGTTCCGCACCGCCCGTTCACTCGGGCTCCCGGTCCTGGGGATTTGCCGGGGGTTGCAGGTCATCAACGTGGCCCTGGGCGGCACCCTCTGGCAGGACCTCCCCAGCGAAATGCCGGGGCCGGTCAAGCATGATCCGCCGGATACCCCCCGGAACACCCGGGTTCACGGCATCCGGGTGGATCCCGCCAGCCGGCTCGCGGCGGCCCTGGGAAGCACCCGGTTCCGGACCAACTCCTTCCACCACCAGGCCGTCCGGGAACTGGCCCCGGGCCTCATGGCCACGGCCTGGGCGGACGATGGTGTCATCGAAGGCGTCGAAGGACCCGCGAGCGACCCCTGGCTGCTCGCGGTTCAGTGGCATCCGGAAGAGTTCGTGGGGGAGCCGGAGTCGGAGGACCAGAGACTGTTTGTCGCTTTGGTGGAGGCAAGTGAACGAATTGGATGATTGGAGGATTTGTGATTGGATGATTGGGTGTAACCTCTGATACGCTTGAGGGTGACCAACCATCCGGGGCCCGACGGGCCCAATCATCCAATCACAAATCATCCAAGCACTAATGTCTGGGGAACCACATCCGTCCGCTCATCGCGTTGAGCCCCTGGCGGAGGGTGCCGAACTGGTCGGCGGCCAGGCGGAACACCTGATCCAGCCCGTAGTGGTCGGCCAGGGCGTGGTCGGAGGCCTCGCCGAAGCCCTGCCGGCCGAGGGTATCGTAATAGCTCACGTCGGGCCCGCCCCGGCGGAGGCGCCGGGCGGCGATGTATTCGGGGTACAGCCCCGCCAGCCAGAGCGAGTAGTTGCCCAGGTGGGCGAGGACCTTGAACCGGCGATCGCCGGAGGTGGCGGCGAGGTCGGCCAGCAGGTCCACCAGGTAGCGGTGGTACTGGTCATCGTTCCAGTCCACCCGCCAGGCCCGGTCCCGCTTGCCGAAGTTGGCGACGACCGCGGCCAGGTAGTAGGCCAGTTCCCGGTCGTCACACCCCAGTTCCAGCAGGGTGTGCCGGACGACGACATAGAAAAACAACGCCTCGGACGGCACCAGCATGGAGCGCACCGCCAGCAGCCGTTCCATCAGATCCGGCTCGTCCAGCAACCCGTCCGGACCTTCCGTGGCGAGGCGGTGCTCCGCGGCCCGCCGGCGGGAGGCGGAGCCTCGGCTCAGCAGCAGGATGACCAGGTGCAGGTCATTGGCATTCAATCGACCACGGGTATCCGCGAGGATCATTGACGACACCTCCACGAAGTTCGACACCAGTCCCGGATGATCCCGGCCGTTCCGGATCCGCCGACCTCCTGGCCGTCACGCGGTTCGGCCAGGATCTGGCCGGCATGCTGCGTCCACCGACGATCGTCCAGCATCTGGCCCGGACGCTGGAGACGACCCTGCACCCCACCGTCCTGGGAATTGCCCTGCTGGAACCGAACGCCGGCGGCCTGCGCGTCATGCACCAGACGCCCCCGGACGCCGGCTACATCCCGGCGTTGCTGGACCAGGCGCTCCGGCGCGGGCCGCAACTGATCGACCGGGCTTCCCCCGGGGCCGCGGGCGTCCCGGCCGAGGCACCTCCCTGCTGGCTGACGGTCCCGATCCTGGCCCGCCATGTCGTGACCGGCGCCGTCGTGCTGGGCGGTCCGCTGCATCGGTATAATACCGAGGACCTTGCCCGTCTCGAAGCCTGTGCCGCGGTCGCCGCCGTGGCCCTCGAAAGCGCCTACCTCCTGGACCAGGTCGATACCGGCAAGCGGACCTGGGCCGACACGGTCGACGCCATCGCGCTCGCCCTCTGCATCGTCGACGTTCCGGGCCGGGTCCGCCGGACCAACCGGGCCTTTGCCGAGCTGGCCCGGACTGCGCCGGCCGCCGTGATCGGTCGTCCCTGGCAGGGAATGGTGCCTCCCGGCTGGGTCGAGGGGATTCAAGCCGCCATCGACACGGCGGGGAGCGGCCAGGAGGTAGACCTGGTCGCCCAGGACCGCTGGTACGCGGTCTCGGCCTTCCCCACGAGCGAAGGCGACCTGCCCCTCACGGTCCTGATCTTCAACGACCGGACCGAGCGCCGCCGACTGCAGGAGCAGCTGATCCAGTCGGAGAAGATGTCGGCCATCGGCCAGCTGGTAGCCGGCGTCGCGCACGACCTCAACAATCCGCTGGCTTCGGTGCTCGGCTTCGCCGACTTCCTGGTCGAAAACGCCGAGATTCCGCCGCACCTGCGCGAGCCGATCCGGGTCATTCAGCAGGAGTCCCTGCGGGCCGCAACGATCGTCCGCAACCTGCTGAGCTTTGCCCGGAAGCAGGAGAACCGGCGGCGCAACCTGCAGGTTCCCGCGCTGATCGAGGCGACCCTGCTGCTGCTCCGCAACCAGCTCATGGCCCAGCATATCGACGTGCAGGTGAGTTGCGAGGCCGATCTGCCGGAGATTCACGCGGATCCCAATCAGCTGCAGCAGGTCCTCGTCAACCTGATCACCAATGCCTCCCAGGCCACGGCTCAGGCCGGCCGCCCGGGCGAGATCCGGATCCTCGCCCGGCACTGGGTTCACGGAGTCGCGATCGACATCCGGGACAACGGGCCCGGCATGAGCGATGAAATCGCCCGTCAGGTGTTCGAGCCGTTCTTTACCACCAAGCCCGAGGGCGCCGGCACGGGGCTCGGCCTCAGCATCTGCCAGGGCATCATGAAAGAGCACGGCGGCCGCATCACCCTGGAGACCAGTCCCGGTGCCGGCGCCACGTTTACCATCGAGATTCCGGCGTCCACCGAGGCGGACGCCGGCACCGAGCCGGTCGATCCCGGCCTCTGGACCGGCACCCGGCTCGGGGTCCTGCTGATCGACGATGAACCCCACATCGTGCACTACCTCCGAACCACCCTGGAGGCCTGGGGCCATGCGGTCACCGCCGCGTCGGACGGCGCCGCCGGCCTGGCCCTCGCGACCGGCCGCGACTTCGACCTGATCATCTGCGACCTGCGGATGCCGCGGCTCGGCGGACGGGAGTTCTTTGATGAACTTTCCAGCAAAAAACCGGCCATGGCCCGGCGAGTGATCTTCATTACCGGCGACACGGTGCGGGACGACACCCTGGAGTTCCTGGACCGGGTCCAGCGCCCGGTTCTGAACAAACCGTTCAGCCTGTCGGAACTCCGGGCGGCGATGGCGGCGGCGCGACCGCGGAAAGACCCGGACAGTTGATGGGCCCGCGCCTGATTCATGTCGCCTCCGGGCGGGAGTGGCGCGGGGGACAGAACCAGGTCCGGCTGCTGGCCCGGGCGCTGAGCCGGATGCCCGGGGTGAGCCAACTGGTCATTACCGGCCGCGGCAGCGAGCTGGCCCGTCGCCTGCGGGACGCCGAGGTTCCGGTGCATGAGGTCTCCTGGACCGCCGCTCTCGATCCACGCGCGCTCATCTCCGCCGTCACCGCGGCCGTACCCGGTGTCATCCTGCACGCCCACGATGCGCACGCCCTGGTGCTGGCCGGGATCGCGAGCCGGTTCAGGCGCTGCCCCCTGGTGGTGACCCGGCGAGTGGACTTCCACCTCCGCCGGCCGGGATTCTGGCGGCGGGCCGACCGGGTCGTGGCCATCTCCGAGGCGGTCCGGGCTGTGCTCCTGGCCGACGGCATCGAGCCCGGCAGAATCCGCGTGGTGCATTCCGGGATCGATCCACAGGAACCCAGGTCGGCGCCGGCCTTCGGCATCCGGGAACGGCTGGGACTGGCACCGAACCTGCCCCTGGTAGTCAACGTGGCCGCCCTGGTGGGACACAAGGACCAGGCAACCCTGATCCGGGCGGCGCAGTACCTGGCGCCGCAAGTGCCGGAGCTGCAGTGGGTCATCGCGGGTGAAGGACCCCTGCGGCCGGCGCTGGAGCGGCAGATTGCGGCCGCCGGGCTGGGGACATGCGTCCACCTCATGGGTCAGGTATCCAACCCCTGGGGGCTTATTCGTGAGGCCGGCGTCTTCGTGATGAGTTCGCGGGAAGAGGGACTGGGGACATCCATCCTGGACGCGATGGCGCTCGGAACCCCGGTCGTCGCGACCCGGGCCGGCGGGATTCCCGAGATGCTGGACGGTGGGGCCGGACTGCTGGTGAATCCGGAAGATCCGACAGCCTTGGCCGATGCCGTGCTCCGGATCATCGGTTCCCCGGAGACGGCGGGGGCATTGCGGGACCAGGCCACGGCGCGGCTGGAGCAGTTCACCGACCGGCGGATGGCAGAGGGGATGCTGGCGGTTTATCGTTCGGTGGGTTGAATCGCGCAGCGTACGTCGTGCCGGATCCGCCGGACATCATCGGGCGTCGAGACGCCCGGAGGCTTTGCTCGCCATGATCTATATCTGTATTCCGAGCTTTGACGAGGCCCCGACGATCGGGCTTCTGCTCTGGAAAATCCGGCAGACCTTTCTCGAGTTCCCCCGGGAGTATCAGCTCCTGGTGGCGAACGACGGGTCGACCGATCAAACCGGCGAAGTGCTGGAGCCTTACCAGAAGGTCCTGCCCCTGACGGTGGTGACCCACGAGTCGCGTCAGGGATATGCCGCCACCATCGAAGCGCTGCTGCGGATCGCCGTCGAGCGGACGGACCGGCCCAAACGGGATTGTGCCGTGATCATGCACGCGGATTTCACGCACGACCCCGACTATCTCCCGGAACTGGTCAAACGGATCGAAGGCGGGGCGGATCTCGTCGTGGCGCAGGCCCGGATGGAAGGCGAACCGTCGCGGGCGTTGCGCTGGGTCCGCCGGCTGGCTCCCTGGCTGCTGCGGGGCAGCGCGCGGATCCCCGGCGTGCGTGATGTTACCTCGGGGTTCGCGGCCATGCGGCTCATCACCCTCCGGAATGCCTTCCGCGGCCACCCCGGCCCGCTGCTCAGCTGCGGTGGGTGGGCGGCCAACGCGGAACTCTACTCCCGGGCGGCCCTGACGGCCCGGCGGGTCGATACCATCGATGTGATCGAGCGCCGGGATCGGCGGGAACGGCCCACCCGGCATCAACCCTGGCCCACGGCCCGGGCGCTCTGGCAGGCGGGAACCACGCTGCGCACAAGCCTCCGCCGGCCCCAGGCGCCTCCGGAGGCCTCCCGGCCTGAACCGGCGGAGGCGGCGCGATGAACCTCACCGCTCTGGGCCTCCTGCTGCTCCAGGCGCCGAGCGCCGGGGCGGCGCCGCCGGACTCGGTGGCGCGCCCGGCGGTGCAGCACCCGTTCGCCGTGGGTGAGACCTTCGAATACGACGGCAAGCTGGGCATTCTGAAACTGGGCAATGCCTCGATCTCGGTCGCCCGGATCGACACGGTGCAGGGGCGGCCGGCGTATGTCTTCCGCTTCCAGCTCACCGCCAACACGATCGTCTTCGACATGGACGACGTGATGTACTCCTGGACCGGCATGGAGGATCTCGTGTCCTACCGCTTCAGCCAGGATTTCAACGAAGACGGAAAGATCCGGGAGCGCACTTACGAGATCTTCCCCGACTCGGGCGTCTACCGGGAAACCGAGCGGGGGGAGCGCGGGCCGACCGTGACCGCCCCGCTGGACGACGCGGCGTTCTTCTATTTCATCCGGGTGACGCCGCTGGAAGTCGGGAAGACCTACACCTACAACCGCTATTTCAAGCGGGACAAGAACCCGGTCACCATCCGGGTGGAGAAGCGCGAGAGCTGCGAGCTGCCGGACGGAGTCAAGACCACCTGCCTGCTGTTGCGGCCGCTGCTGGAGGCGGAGCGGAACGGCATGTTCTCCAAGCGGGCCGATGCCCGCATCTGGCTCACCGACGACGAGCGGCGCATCCCGGTCCAGATCCGCTCCCGGCTTGCGTTCGGAACGGTCACCCTCAAGATCCGGTCGATCCAGCTGGGAGACGCGGGCGCTCCGGCGCCGGCGAACTGATGCCCTACCGCGAAGCGGATCTCTCCAGGCTCCGGACGGTTCCGATCGACAGTCGGGGCAACAAGGTCGAGCCCCGCCTGCTGGCCCGGACCCCGGGCGAGGACCGGTCGTTCCAGGAATTCCTGAATTCCCTTCCCGACATCCTGGCGGCGCGGGATCTCCACCTGGTGATCGATCACGTCGCCAAGGCGGCCGGCCGGCGTGGCGTGGTCCTGCTCCTCGGCGGGCACGTGGTCAAGGTTGGTCTGGGCCCGCTCGTCCGGGAGTGGCTCCGGGCCGGAGTCGTCACTCATGTCGCCATGAACGGGGCCGCCGCCATTCACGACTTCGAGCTCGCGGCATACGGGGGGACCAGCGAGGACGTCGAGGCCGGCCTGGAGGACGGCAGCTTCGGGATGGCGGAAGAGACCGGCGCGGACATGAACGCGGCCATCCGCCGGGCGGCGGCAGCCGACCAGGGCATGGGAGAAGGACTGGCCCGCTACCTCGCCGCCCGGGCCGGCAACGCGGATCCCGGCGTCAGCATTCTCCTGGCCTGCCAGGAGCGGGATGTCCCGGTGACGGTCCACGCCGCCATCGGCGCCGAGATCATTCACCAGCACCCCGCGGCAGACGGCGCCAGCCTGGGCGCCACCAGCCATCGCGATTTCCGGCGGCTCGCGGGCAGTCTCCCCGACCTGCACGAGGGCGGAGCGGTGCTGAACTGGGGCAGCGCCGTCCTGATGCCCGAGGTTTTCCTCAAGGCGCTCACCATCTCCCGCAATCTCGAACAGGGGCGGCCGACCCACTTTCTGGCCGCGGACTTCGACATGCAGCGGCACTACCGGCCGCGGGTGAACGTGGTGCAACGCCCGACCCGGAACGGAGGCGTCGGCATTCAGATCACCGGCCATCATGAACTGATGATCCCGCTGCTGGTATGGGGAGTGCTGGAGAGAATGCGAAGCGAGACGTGAGACGTCGAAGGAACGGAGACGGACAGGCTTGCGGCGCTCCCACGGGCCGCACCATACTCTGGATCGCTCCCGGCAGCGCGGTTCGCGGGTGCCGCCTCGACGCGCTTCACCACTCGCGCCTCACCTCCTGCCGGCCGCCTTCCATGCACCCCCGCCCCCGTCTCCTCCTGGCGCTCCTGGCGGTTGTGGCCTGCGGCGGTGGCCGCACCGCCCCCGGGGTAGTCACGACCAATGTCTCGGTGAGTGACGATGAAGCCGCGGTGACGGCCGTCATCGGGGAGGCACTCCAGGCGGAAGCCCAGGGCAGACGGTCCGACTCGCTCTACGCCGCCTCGGCGGTGGTGGTGGTAAACGGGCGCAATCAGTTCACGTCGCCCCGGTTCGCCGGCATCGCGCCGGGCGGTACCGTGGCCGTGACGTCCAGCCAGCTGCAGATCCGGTCCGGGCTCGCCTGGGGCCTGGTGAACTACCGATGGGCTTCCGCCGACAACTCTCTGGTGCGGGAGGGCCGGGCGACCCTGGTGCTGGCGGTCCAGCGCGGGGGCGTCTGGCGGATCATCCACGCGCACAGCTCGTCGCCCAGATAGACCGGACACGACGGCGGGCCAACGACGCCCGCCGCCGGCCCGCCTGCCGGTCCCTCCGCCTACTCGGACTTGCCCGTAACCGTTTCCTTCACCTTCGACGCCGTGCTCGGGCTGAACATCTTGATCACCAGGTAGATTCCAAAGCCGATCACGGCCCAGATCAGAATCTTCACCGCCAGCCCGACGATGATGCCGAAGAAGGAGAAGATCAGGTTCAAGCCGAAGAAGGCGAGAACCGCGAGGATGGCGAAACCGAGAATGCTGCGAAGCATGCTATTTTCCTCCGAAGTAGGCGGCTGGGGACTCTACGCCCGGATGTTTCAAAAAGTTTCATAGGCATCTCAATTGACTGCCAGTCAAGAAGTTATCATCGTCGGCGGCGGCGCGATAGGTGCCGCCTGCGCCCGGGAGCTGGCCCTGCGCGGCTGGAAGGTGACCCTGCTCGATGATGCCGGCGTCCCCGGTATCGCCTGGCGGGCGGCGGCCGGCATGCTGGCGCCCCAGATCGAAGCCGCCGCGGAGGATCCCGGCTTCGAACTGGCCCTCGCCGGACGGGAGCGGTACCGGGAGATCGTCGGCCCCCTCGAGGAGGCGACCGGCATCAGCCTCGGCTTCTGGCAGGAGGGGATCGCCCGGCTGGCCATGGACGAGGAGGACGTGGCCGAATTGAAGCAGCGGGTCGCCTGGCAGCGGCAGCAGGGACACGTGTGCGACTGGTTCGACGAGGAAGAAGCCCGCAACCGGTGGCCCTGGGCCGGGAAGAACTTCGGCGTACTCTGGGCGCCCCATGAGGCGGCGCTGGAACCGGTTCAACTGGTGGAGGCCCTGCTGGAGGACGCCCGCCGCCACGGGGCCCGGGTGGTCAACGACAAGGTCTACGCCCTGCAACGCCGGGGCGACCGGGTCACCGGGGTGGTGGGCGGGGAACGCTACGAGGCGGATCACACGATCATCGCGGCGGGAGCGTGGTCCCCGGCCATCGGCGGACTGCCGCGGCCGCTGCCGGTAGTACCGATCCGGGGCCAGATGGCGGCGCTCCCCTGGCCGGAAGGCGTCGACCGCGGCATCGTCTACGGTAAACACAGCTACATCGTCGCGCGCGGCACCGAAGCGATCGCCGGATCCACCATGGAGCACGCCGGATACAGCGCCGACGTCACTCCGGCCGGGCTGGCCCACATCTTCACTTCGGTTTCGGCGGTCTGCCCCGCGCTGGCGAAACTGGATGTGATCCGCACCTGGGCCGGGCTGCGTCCGGTGACGCCGGACGGTCTGCCCATCATCGGACGGGAGCCCTCCACCGAAGGTCTCTGGTACGCGACCGGACACGGCCGCAACGGGATCCTCCTGGCGGCAATCACCGGATTCATCCTGAGCCAGCTGCTGGCCGGTGAACAACCGGACGAGGATCTGACACCCTTCCGTCCCGAGCGCTTCTTCGACTGGTGAGGAGCCCGCCCCCGAAGCCGCGGCGCCGTGGTACGGCCCGGGGGGACTCGACCTACCAGCGGATCTACGCGGTGGTCCGCCGGATCCCCCGGGGCCGGGTGTCCACCTACGGCCGCGTGGCGGAGGCGGCCGGCCTCGCGGGCGCCGCCCGGCAGGTCGGCTACGCTCTGAGCGCACTGCCAGCCGGCAGCCGGATCCCCTGGCACCGGGTGGTCAACGCGCTGGGCGGTATCAGCCTTCGCGCCACCCCCGGCCACGAGTTGACGCAACGCCTGCTGCTGGAACGGGAAGGAATCCGCTTCGATGGCCGCGGCCGCATTCCGCTGCAGCGCTACGGATGGCCCGCCGCCCGCCCACGCCCCCGGAAGAAATGACCACCGCCAGCACCCGCACCGCCGCTTTCCTCCTCCTTGCCGCCGGCGCGGCCTGCCGCCCGGCGGAGCCGCCCCGCTCTGCCGCCGCCGTGGATTCCGCCCGGGTTGAGGCCGTCCGGTTCGCCGATTCGAGCGTCGCCCGGCTGGCCCGGGGGGATTACGACGGCTGGACTCGCACCATGGCACGGGAGGTCCTCGTCTTTCCGGCGAATCCCGCCGATGCCCTGCTGGGCCCGGCCATGGTGAGGGCCCGGCTGGAGCAAAGCACCCGGGCCGCCGCCCAGGCCGGCGTGGAGCTGGGCATCGATCCCGGCACGACGACGGTAGGCCTGGACCCGGCCCTCGCTTCCGCCTGGACGACTACCCGCCTCGACTACCGGCTCACCGTGGCGGGAGACACGATCCGGTTCCCGGTGCGGATGACGACGCTGCTGGCCCGGGGGGACTCGGGCTGGCGGCTGCAGGCCGCGCAGTTCTCCCGCCCGGTGGCTCCCGACGCGCTCGCCCAGGCCGCGCGGACGAAGGCGGCCGGTGCGCCGGCGCAGCTGTCCGGTGCCGTCTCGCCCGGTGCCGATGCCCTGGTCCAGCGATTTCGCGCGGATCTCAATGAACCGGAGAAGGCCGTGGTCGATACGGCCGCCGACGGGATCGGTCCCGGCGCGGACGACACCGCCCGGGGCCCCGCAGCGGTCCGCGCCCTCATCCGGGAGTGGAATCGGCGTCAGCGCGGCATCCGGGTCCGCCCGGATCGAATCCGGGCAATCCTCGCCCCGGGCGGAGCGTCCGGCTGGGTCGCGGCCACGTTCGAAGGCGACCTCATCGCCGGTGAGAGCTCGGTCACGGTGCCGTACCGGGCGCTCTTCGGCTACCGGCGGGACGGCAAGAGCTGGATCCTCACGCAGGCACACATCGGGGCGGCGGTCATGCCCCCGGGGAGATGATGTCCGATGCTGGCCATGGTGCATGAACCCGGAAAACCGCTGGAAGCGCGCGACGTCCCGGTCCCGCGCCCAGGGGAGGGTCAGGTCCTGATCGACGTGGCGGCCTGCGCGGTCTGCCGGACCGACCTGCATGTGATCGACGGTGACCTGCCTGATCCCAGGGTGCCGCTCATTCCCGGGCACGAGATCGTCGGCACCGTGGTCGGTTGCGGCCCCGGCGTGACACGCTGGCGGCAGGGAGACCGGGTGGGTGTCCCCTGGCTGGGCTGGACCTGCGGCGTCTGCGAGTATTGCCGGAGCGGACGGGAGAACCTCTGCGACCAGGCCCGGTTCACCGGCTATCAGATCGACGGCGGCTACGCCGAGTACACCGTGGCGGACGAGCGTTTCTGCCTGCCGCTTCCGCCGGAGATGACGGCCGAGCATCTGGCGCCGCTCCTCTGCGCGGGGCTCATCGGCTACCGGTGCCTCCGGATGGTGGAGCACGCCTCCCGGATCGGCAACTACGGCTTCGGCGCGGCCGCGCACATCGTGACCCAGGTGGCCGCCCACCGGAACCAGACGATCTATGCCTTTACCCGGCCGGGAGACACCGCCGCCCAGGCCTTCGCGCGGCAGCTCGGCGCCGGCTGGGCGGGCGCCTCGGGGGATACGCCACCGGAAATCCTGGACGCCGCGATCATCTTCGCGCCGGTGGGGGAACTGGTCCCGGTGGCCCTTCAGGCGGTGCGCAAAGGGGGCACGGTGGTCTGCGGCGGAATCCACATGACGGACATTCCCGCATTCCCCTACTCCGTCCTCTGGGGCGAACGCGTCCTGCGGTCCGTAGCCAACCTGACCCGGCGGGACGGCGAGGAGTTCCTCGAACTGGCCCCGAAGATCCCGATCCACACGGCGGTACGGCCCTATCCTCTGACCCGGGCGGACCAGGCCCTGAGCGACCTGCGGGAAGGACGGCTCCAGGGCGCCGCGGTGCTGGATTGCCGGGCCGGCGTGGCCTGAGCGCCGGCGGTTGCCCGGAACGATCCGTCGTCCCTATGCTTGGAGCCGATGCCACTCTGGAGGGAAGCGCATGCGACCGACAGCCCTGGCCACTCTGCTCGCCGCCGTCCTGGCGCTTCCCGGCGGGGGCGTCGTGGCTCAGGCCGACAGCGGCAGCCGGCAGCAGGCGGAGACCGCGGCCACCGAATGGCTCCGGCTGGTGGATGCCGGCAAATATGCCGCCAGCTGGGAGGCCGCCGCGTCCGCCTTCCGGAGCGCGGTCACGCCGGCCGACTGGGAACGTTCGGTGACCCGCGCCCGCGCCGGGTTCGTGCCGATCTCCTCCCGTACGCTCCTCTCGGCGACCTACGCCGAGCGCCTCCCGGGGGCGCCGGCGGGCCAGTACTACGTCCTGCGGTTCCGGGTCCACGGCACCGAGGACGGAATCGAGACGGTGGTCCCCATGAAGGACGCAGGTACCTGGAAGGTCTCGGGGTACTTCATCCGCCCGGCCGACTGAAGGCAATGCCGTGAAGATCGAGTTTCCGTCCGCCAACAGGGGTCAGTTCAAGCCCGTCCGGGTGAAACCGCTCATCCCGGAACTGATCGAACGCCGCCTGCCGGTGGCCCGCTGGCTGCCGCTGGCGCTGCCGATCGTGTTTCAGCTGCTGCACGCGCTGACGTCGCTCACGATTGCGCCGCTCGGGTTTGCGCTGACCGGCATCGCGCTGGTCTACTCGGCCCGGATCTTCTCTCTCAACGGCCGGGGGCTGGGAATTCTCATTCCCCTGCAGCTGCTCAGCAGTCTCACCGCCGCGGTTCTGTTTTCGGCCAACTTCCTCCACCCGCAGGAGTGGCTCCGGCTGAGCGGAGAGACCGCGCTCATGACCGCCGGCGTCAGCTGGGTGTTCAACGTCGTGGGAAGCTATCTGCCGAGGTGACCAGCCAACCGGCGGGAACCAGGGCCCACCCTGCGGGGTTCACCTGGTAGCCCGGCCTGCCTTTTCCATTTCGATCCCGTTGCCGATGCCGTCACGATCCCTCCAGGCGCTCGCGCTCGCTCTCTTTCTTGCTCCACCAGCTCTCGCGGCCCAGCAGCCGCTGGTGCAGCGCGAGCGCGCCGCCTTCGCTCGCTGGCTGCTGGCATCGGCCAATTCACCCTACGCGGCGATTGCCCTGGCCCGGGTTGGTGACGGCATTGCGCTGGGCCCGGCCGATGCCGATGTCCCGCTGGCGGCCGCCGGTCCCTGGCGGATCGCCGAGGCGCCGGGCGGCCTGATCCTGGAAGGGCGGTCCCTGCGGCGGACATTGCCGCGCTACCGGCTCACGACGGTTGGAGCCTACTCGTTCTTTCCCAGCGGCGAACGCGGGCGGACCAAGGTCACCGTATTCGGCCCGGTTCACGACGCGCACGAACCGGTCTATTTCGAATACGACAGCTCATTCGTGTTCATCGGGCCGCTCCTGCGGGACGATGCACCCGAACCGGTGCGGATCCTGGCGCTGGACGGGCTGGAGGTCGAAGCCACCCGCGTGGGCAGCGTCCTGGTGCCCGACGGGACCGCCGGCACCCGGCTCCGGGTCTACCGGGTTCCGGATCCCGGCACCGAAGAGTCCGAGCTCACCATCTACTTTCAGGATGCGACCAACGACGCGGGGACCTATCCGGCCGGCCGTTTCGTGAGCCTGATCCCGCTGCCCGACGGTCGCTACCGACTGGACTTCAACCGGGCCAGGAATCCGTTCTGCGCCTACAGCACAGTGTATCCCTGCCCCGCCCCCTGGCCCGGCAACCGGCTCCAGCGGGGGATCGCGGTGGGGGAGAAGTATGAGGAGAAGGGCTGAGGACTGAGGACTGAGGACTGAGGACTGAGGACTGAGGGCTGAGGGCTGAGGACTGAGAGGTGAGACGTGAGAGGCAAGACGTGAGAAGGCCGGTCGGGTGGTGGTTCGTCGTGGCGGGTGTGTTCCTGCTGCCCCCCGCCCCGCTGACGGGCCAGTCCGCCCTTGCGGGCCCCTGGCGCGCCGTGCTGGACCTGGCCGGCGGCCCACTGCAATTCTCCCTGCAGGTGCGGCAGGAAAACGGGCAGTACCGCGGGCGGCTGTGTAACGGGTCGCAGTGCGACGAACTGTCCCGGGTCGCCGTGCTGGGAGACTCGGTCCTGTTTGATATCGCGGACTACGATGCCCGCATCATGGCTCGCCGGAAGGGGGATTCCCTCGAGGGCGAGTACCGGAACGTCGGCAACCGGGGTCCCCGGGTGATTCCCTTCCGGGCGGCGCGGGGCCGCTGGCCGGTTGTCCCGGCACCCGGCTGGCTCGCCGGACGATGGGACGGCTGGATGCTGCTGGACGGCCAGACCAGCCCGCGGGTCTTCGAATTCCGCCGGACCGATGACGGACTGGAAGGCACCATGATTTCCAACACCGGAGACTACGGCAATTTCCGGGGCCACGCCGCGGCCGACAGCTTTTCGATGGGCCACTTCGATGGGTCGTTCGTCTACATGGTGACCGGGCGGCTCGACGGCGACACCTTGCGCGGCATCTTCCACGCCGGCCTCCGGACGCAGACCCGGTGGATCGCCGTCCGGAGCAGTGGAGCGCCGCATCTGAAGAACCCGGCCGAGATCACCCAGGCGGACACGACCGATGTCTTCCGGTTCAGCTTCCCCGACCTGAACGGCAACCTGGTGTCCGAGTCCGATCCACGGTTCAAGGGCAAGGTGGTGCTGGTGGATGTCTTCGGTTCCTGGTGCCCGACCTGCCACGACGCGGCGCCGGCCCTGGTGGATCTCTGGAACAAATTCCACGGGCGGGGACTGGAGATTGTGGGTCTGGCCTACGAGGTCACCGGCGACAGCGCGGTCGACGCCCGCCAGGTGCGCCGGTATCGTGACAAGTTCGGGATCCGGTTTCCCCTGCTCCTCGCCGGGATCAACGACACCGAAGCCGCCGCGGCCACCTTGCCGCAACTGGCCGGATTCACGTCGTTCCCCACGACCATCTTCATCGGACGGGACGGCAAGGTGAAACGGATCCACGCCGGTTTCTACGGTCCCGCCACCGGAGCCCAGCACGAACGGCTGGTGAGGCAGATGGAGGATGAGGTGGAACGGCTGCTGGTGGAGTGAGGCGACTAGAAGACTGGATGATTGGGGATTGGATGATTGGGGGGTGGTTTGAGGATCACCGGGCCTCGCCGGCCGCTGCCGAAGCCCTGGGCCACGGCCAATCATCCAATCTTCAAATCATCCAGTCCTCCAATCCCCAATCATCCCATGGAACGCCTGCTCGCTCCCATCCCACCCGTTCCATATCTCCTTCCCCGCGGCTAATTTACCGGGCTGGGGTGAGTAACCCCGACATCCAGGATCGGAAGGACGGCCTTCATGGCTTTGCCACTCATACAGTTGACCCGGGGTGCGGCGCCCTCGCGCCCCGGACCCCTGCCTGCGGTTACCCCGCCAGCGGTGCGCAAGCCCGGCTGGCTCAAGGTGAAGGCGCCGGGCGGCCCCAACTACGTCCGGCTCAAGGCACTGATGCGGGAACTCGACCTGCATACGGTCTGCGAAGAGGCCCACTGCCCCAATATCGGCGAGTGCTGGGACCACAAGGCCGCCACGTTCATGATCCTGGGCGACGTCTGCACCAGGAACTGCGCCTACTGCGCCGTGGCGCACGGCACCCCCGCGCCGTTCGACCCGGTGGAGCCGGTCCGGCTGGCGGAAGCGGTGGCCGAGATGGGCCTGCAGCATGTCGTCATCACCTCGGTTGACCGGGACGACCTCCCCAACGGGGGCGCCGAGGCGTTTGCCGGCTGCATCACGGAAATCCGCCGGCGGCTGCCCCAGACCTCGGTCGAGGTGCTGATCCCCGACTTCAAGGGATCGGAGCGGGCGCTGCAGATCGTGATGGATGCCCGCCCGGACATTCTGAACCACAACCTGGAAACGGCGGAGCGGCTGTACCGGCTGGCGCGGCCCGGCGGCCGGTACGATCGGGCGCTTCGAGTCCTGGCCAATGCCCGGCGGATGGTCCCCGACGGCCTGACCAAGTCCGGTGTCATCCTTGGCATGGGCGAGGAATGGGATGAAGTGCTCACCTGCCTGCGGGACCTGCGCGCCAGCGACGTGGATATCGTGACGCTGGGCCAGTATCTGCGGCCCTCGGACGGGCACCTGCCGGTGGTCCGCTACTACACGCCGGATGAGTTCAACGAACTCCAGGATATCGGCCTGCGCATGGGATTCCGCCATGTCGAGGCCAGCCCGCTCACGCGCTCCTCGTATCATGCCTGGGAGCAGGTCGAGCAGGCCAAAGCCAACAGCACGGAGACGTAATGGCAACCGCGACCGGTCGGCGGAAATCCGTCGATAAGAAGACGGCCGAGCAGTACCGGAACTTCCTCCGGGAAATGATGCTCATCCGCCGGTTCGAAGAGAAGGCGGGGGAAGCCTACAGCCTCGGTAAGATCGGCGGGTTCTGCCACCTCTACATCGGCCAGGAAGCCGTGGCGGTCGGGGCCCTGGCCCCGTTGCGCACGGACGACTACGTGGTCAGCTCATACCGGGAACACGGCCAGGCGCTGGCCCGCGGGATCAGCGCCCGGGCCGTCATGGCCGAGTTGTTCGGCAAGGCCGCCGGCTGTTCGTCGGGCAAGGGTGGCAGCATGCACCTGTTCGATGCCTCGGTCGGCTTCCTCGGCGGGCACGGGATCGTCGGCGGCCAGATCCCGCTGGCAACCGGGATGGCCTTTGCGGCCAAGTACCGGGAGACCGATCAGGTGGCCGTCGGGTTCTTCGGTGAAGCGGCGGTGAACCAGGGCGCCTTCCACGAAGCCCTCAACATGGCGGCGCTCTGGAAGCTGCCCGCGATCTACGTGTGCGAGAACAACCGGTACGGCATGGGCACCGCGCTGGAGCGGGCCAGCGCGATCTACGACATCTCCGAGCGGGCCTGCTCCTACGACATGGCCAACGAGGTAGTGGACGGGCAGGACATCCTGGCCGTGAAGGGGGCGATGGAACGAGCCGTCGACCGGGCCCGGACCGAGCGCCTGCCGACCCTGCTGGAGGTCCGGACCTACCGTTTCATGGGGCACTCGATGTCGGACCCGATCCACGGCCACTACCGCACCCGGGAAGAGGTGGAGGAACATCGCAAGCGGGATCCGATCGCCCTCTGGTCGAAGCACCTGATGGACGAAGGCCTGATGGACGAGGATGCCGTTCGCGCCCTCGACGCCGAAGTCATCGCCGAGGTGGAGAACGCCTACAAGTTCGCCGAAGAGGCGCCGGATCCGGAGCCCGGAGAGCTCTACACCGATGTCTACGCGGAGCTCGGCTGATCATGGCGACGCTGACCTATCGTGACGCCCTCAATCAGGCCCTCCGCGAGGAAATGGCGCGGGACGACCGCGTCTTCCTCATGGGTGAGGAAGTCGGCGTCTACCAGGGAGCCTACAAGGTGAGCCGGGGCCTGCTGGAGGAATTCGGCGCCAGACGGGTGGTGGACACGCCGATTACCGAACTCGGGTTCGCCGGGCTGGGTGTGGGCGCCGCCATGACCGGGCTCCGGCCGATCATCGAGATGATGACGTTCAACTTCGCCCTGCTCGCGCTGGACCAGATCGTGAATTCGGCCGCCAAGATGCGGTACATGTCGGGAGGGCAGATCGGCTGCCCCATCGTCTTCCGCGGGCCGGGCGGCGCGGCCCTGCAGCTCGCGGCCCAGCACTCCCAGTCGTTCGAAGCCTGGTACGCGCACATCCCGGGCCTCAAGGTGGTCATGCCGGCCACGCCGGCCGACGCCAAGGGGCTGCTCAAGGCGGCGATCCGGGACGATGACCCGGTGATCTTCATCGAAGGCGAGATGCTGTACAACACCAAGGGCGAAGTCCCGGAGGAGGACGACTACACCGTCCCGATCGGGCAGGCCGACGTGAAGCGCGAGGGCCGCGACGTCACGATCATCTGCCACAGCAAGACGGTATCGGTTGCCCTGAAGGCGGCCGACCAGCTGGCCGGGGAGGATATTTCCGCCGAGGTCGTCGACCTCCGGACGATCCGCCCCCTGGATACCGGAACGGTGCTCAATTCGGTTGCCCGGACGCATCGCTGCGTGGTGGCCGAGGAAGGCTGGCCCTTCGCCGGCGTGGGCGCCCAGGTGGTGGACACGATTCAGCTGAACGTGTTCGATGAACTCGATGCCCCGATCGTGCGGGTGACCGGCGCCGACGTCCCCATGCCCTACAACAAGCACCTGGAGAAAGCCGCCAAGGTCGACCCCGAGAAGCTGGTCGCGGCGGTGAAGAAGGTCCTGTATCTGGAGTAGGCCGAGGAGTCGAGACGTCGCGGTACCGCGACCGGCCGAACCCGCAATCCGAGCCTGAACCCCGAGCCAATGGCCACCAAAGTCGTCATGGAGGCGCTCTCGCCCACTATGGAAGAAGGGCGTCTCGTCGAATGGAAGAAAAAGGAAGGCGACAAGGTCGCCGCCGGTGACGTGCTGGCCGAGGTCGAAACCGACAAGGCCGTCATGGAGCTGGTCGCCCGTGCCGACGGCACCATGCTGAAGCAGCTCATCGGAGAGGGCACCACGGTCCCGGTGTCCAGCCTGGTGGCGGTGCTGGGGGAGCCGGGGGAGGACATCTCAGGGCTGGTCGAGGCGACGGCGAAGACGGCGAAGGCGGACAAGACGGAGAAGGCGGCCAAGGCGGCCGGGGCGGCCACGACGGCCACGACGGCCAAGGCGGCCACGACGGCGACGACGGCCAAGGCGGCCGGGACGGGCAGGCCGGCCGAGGTGGTTCCGGCGGCGGATGGCCGGGTGAAGGCCTCTCCGCTGGCGCGGAAGATCGCCGCCGAGCGGGGACTGGACCTGCGAAGCGTCCACGGCTCCGGCCCCGAAGGCCGGGTCATCCGGCGGGACCTGGAGACCCTGGCGTCGATTCCGTCCACGGGCGCTTCGATGGTGGCGCCGTCCGCCCGCGGGTTCACCGATGTGCCGCTTACCCAGATCCGCAAGACGATCGCCCGTCGTCTGGCGCAGTCCATCGGCCCGATCCCGACGTTCTACCTGACGGCCGAGTACGACATGGAACGGGCCTGGGACGCGCGGCAGGCGCTGAAGGCGCTGGGCCCCGAAGGCGACATCTCGTTCAACGACATCATCATCAAGGCGGTGGCGACCGCGCTGCGGCAGCATCCCCAGTGCAACGCCTGGTGGCAGGACGACCATATCCGGGTCTGGCATGAGGTCCATGTCGGCATGGCGGTCGCCATCGAGGACGGGCTCATCACGCCGGTCATCCGCGACGCCGACCTGAAATCGCTGCGGCAGATTTCCACCGAGGCGAAGGACCTGGCCGCCCGCGGCCGGGAACGGCGGCTGGCCCCGGAGGAATACACCGGCAGCACGTTCTCGGTCTCGAACCTCGGCATGTTCGGGATCGACGACTTCACGGCGGTCATCAATCCGCCGGAGGCGGGAATCCTGGCCATCGGCCAGATCATCCCCAAGCCGGTCGTCGTGGACGGCGCTGCGGTGGTGCGGCGCCGGATGCGGGTCACCATGTCGTGCGACCACCGGGTGATCGACGGCGCCACCGGGGCCCAGTTCCTGAAGACGCTGCGGACGCTGCTGGAGAATCCGTTGGCGATGGTCTGGTAGGGCGGAAAGACGGAAAGACGGAAAGACTCCGGGGACATCTACAATCAGGGGAATCCTGTGGCGAATCAATTCGACGTGATCGTACTGGGTGGCGGGCCGGCCGGATATGTCTGCGCGATCCGCGCGGCCCAGCTCGGGCTCGCGACCGCGGTCGTCGAGAAGGACAAGCTCGGCGGCGTCTGTGTCAACATCGGCTGCATCCCGACCAAGGCCCTGCTGACCAGTGCCCTGATCGCGAACCAGGTGAAACATCAGGCGGCGGAATTCGGGATCACGGTCGGGGAGGTGAAGACCGACTACGGCGTCGCCATGAAGCGCTCCCGCAAGGTGGCCGAGCAGAACTCGAAGGGCGTCGAGTTCCTGATGAAGAAGCACAAGATCACGGTCATCCGGGGCACCGGCGTGCTGCAGCCGGGCCGCAAGGTGAAGGTCGGGAATGACGTGTACAGCGCCGCGAAGGCGGTGGTGATCGCCACCGGATCACGGGTGAAGGGGATTCCCCAGATCGGGCTGGAGCTGAACGGCAAGACGGTCATCAGCTCCGATGAGGCGCTCTTCCTGGAGAAGGCCCCCGCCACCCTGGCCGTCGTAGGTGCGGGCGCGGTCGGCTGCGAGTTCGCCGACGTCTTCAATGCCTTCGGCAGCAAGGTGACCCTGATCGAGGCCCTGCCCCGGATCCTCCCGATCGAGGATGCCGAGGCGAGCGATACCCTGACCAAGAGTTACCGGAAGCGCGGCATCGCCGTCCTGGCCGGCGCCACCGTCAAGCAGGCGAAGGTGGACGCCGACAAGGTGACGCTCGACGTCGAGTCGGGCGGCAAGACCGAGACCGTCGCGGTCGAGAAGGTGCTCATGGCCGCCGGCCGGGCGGTCAACACCGAGAGCATGGGCTTCAAGGAGAGCGGGGTGGAGGTCACCGACCGCGGGTTCGTCAAGGTGAACCCCGCCACGCTCGAGACCACCGCCAAGGGGGTGTATTGCATCGGCGACGTTGCCGGCCCCCCGATGCTGGCCCACAAGGGCAGCCGGGAAGGCGTCCTGGTCGCCGAACTCATCGCCGGTCACAAGCCGCACCCGATCAAGTACGACAACATCCCCAGCGTCACCTACTGCCATCCGGAAGTGGCGAGCATCGGGATGACCGAAGACCAGGTCAAGGACAGGAAAATCGACTACCGGGTCGGCCGGTTCCCCTTCAGCGCCAACGGCCGGGCCCGTACCGCCGGCGAGACGGAAGGGTTCGTCAAGATCATCACCGACAAGAAGTACGGCGAAATCCTCGGCGCCCACATCGTCGGCAGCCATGCCTCGGAGATGATCCACGAACTCGCGGTGGCGCGGGAGAACGAGTACACGGTGGAGGAGGTCGACCTCGCCGTCCATGCCCACCCCACGTTGTCCGAGGCCACCGCGGAAGCCTGCCTGGATGCGATGGGACGGGTGATACACATCTGAGGATTGGAGGATTGGTGTTGGTGATTGGAGATTGGATGATTGGTGATTGGATGATTGGGGGTGTTTTGAGGATCACCGGGCCCTGCCAGCCGCTGCCGTAGCCCAGGGGCGCGGCCAATCATCCAATCATCCAATCCCCAATCATCCAATCCTTCAATCCTCCAATCCTCCCTCTCATGCCCGACCGCATCACCCTCGCCTTCCGCACTCTGGGCTTCACCCTGCTGCTCGGCGCGGCGGTCATGACCGGCTTCCTGCTGGCCAACCGGCTCCTGCTCCACGACCTGGAGCCGGGCGGCACACCCGATGTGAATCAACCCGCGGCGTTGATGCTGGTCCTGGGGGTCACCTTCACGCTCATGGTTCCGGCGACCCTGGCCTGGGGACTGCTGGCGCCCCTGGAATCCGCTTTCCGGCGCGGAGGACTGGCCATGGTGAGCGGACTCGGGTCGCTGGCGCTTTCGATGCTCGCCATTCCCGCCAACCAGTTCTTCGGAATCACCGGGCTCGTCGTGATGCTCGCCCTCACCGGGGCCGGGGCCGCGGTCATGGGGCGCAAGGTGGCGCTCTGGAGCCGGGGACGATGAGCGGCCTGCCGCTGCGGGTCGTCGACCTGGGCCGCCGCCGCTACGGCGAGGTCCTGGAACTGCAACGGGAGCTCTGCCGCCGCCGGGGGAGCGGTGAGATCGCCGACGATCTGCTGCTCCTGGTGGAACACGACCCGGTGATCACCCTGGGCCGAAGCACCCGGACCTCCAGCCTCCTCACCCCACCCGGCGAACTGTCGCGCACGGGAGTGGAGCTGTTTGAGGTCGAGCGGGGCGGCGACGTGACCTGGCACGGGCCGGGACAGCTGGTGGGGTATCCGATCTTCGACCTGCAGGGGCACCGGCCGGATCTTCACTGGTATCTGCGGGAGCTGGAAGCGGTGCTGATCGATGCGCTGGGTCACCTCGGCATACCCGCGGAACGGAACCCCGGGCTGACGGGCGTCTGGACCCGCGGACGGAAGATCGCCAGCATCGGCATTCACGTGAAGCAGTGGGTGACCTTTCACGGATTCGCGCTGAACGTGGTCAACGATCTGTCGGGCTTCGGGCTCATCGTCCCCTGCGGCATCGACAACGTGGTGATGACGTCGGTGGCCCGGGAGCTGGCGGGGCGGTCCGGGACGACGGACCTCCCGATCCGGACGCGCGCGGCCGTCATCGACCAGTTCGCCCGCCATTTCACCCGTCTCCCGGTCCCGGCCGGACTGGACACCCTCCTGGGCCAGCCCTCGCGTCAGGCCTGAGGGGGCCGCACGGAACCGCCGGACCGGCGGCCGCGTTACCCACCTGTCTCTTTCCCCGATCTCATGCCAGACAGCATCGACGTTCGCACGGCCGACGACCAGCGTCTGCCTCCAGGCCAGGTCCTCACCCGGAAATGGCCGGTGCTGCACTACGGCACCGTCCCGCGGATCGACCCTGCCCGATGGCGCCTGACCATCCAGGGCGCGGTCGAGTCCCCCACGACCCTCTCCTGGACCGACCTCCAGGCTTTGCCGCGGCGGACGGTGCAGTGTGACATGCATTGCGTCACCCGGTGGAGCCGATACGACAACGTTTTCGAAGGTGTGGCGGT
The DNA here is from genome assembly GCA_050183505.1 of Gemmatimonadales bacterium. Lineage (GTDB taxonomy): Bacteria > Gemmatimonadota > Gemmatimonadetes > Gemmatimonadales > GWC2-71-9 > JBFXBG01. The sequence goes on from JBFXBG010000003.1 coordinate 51,011, forward strand.
GGAAGCGGTCGTCGCCCGCGCGCGCCCCCGCCCTGACGCCCGGGCAGTGCTGATTCATGCCGAGCAGGGCTATACCACCAATCTGCGGATCGACGACTTCCTGCGGCCGGCCAACCTGCTGGCCCTGGCCTTCGGCGGAGAGCCGCTCACCCCGGAGCACGGCGGCCCGGTGCGGCTCCTGGTCCCCCATCTCTATCTCTGGAAAAGCGCCAAATGGGTGACCGGCTTCGAATTTCTGGAAGAGGACGAACCCGGCTTCTGGGAGCAGAACGGATACCACATGCGGGGCGATCCCTGGCGGGAAGAGCGCTTCGGCCGGCCGGATCCGGTCCGGATGAGGCGGGGAGGGAGAAGGTGATGTGGTCCGTGGTGTGACGGCCACGAATACCCGGCGCCGGGGTGCCGGGTGATTCCCGGTCGAGGGTTGAAACGGAGTCCGTTTCGGAACGCAAGTCCTCCACGCCTCCGGGGTCGGAAGGCCTCCCCTTGAAAATTCCTCTCCCCCCGGCGTTTTTCCGTACCATGTCCGAGACGTCGCAGGGCCACTCCCGTGAGCAGGTGATCGCCGAACGGGTCGATCTGGTGCTCCGGGCAGCGGCGAGTTGGGCCCGGGAAGCGCCGGCCCCGCTGCATGCACCAGTCAAGGCGGTCTGTATCCGGCTCGCGGAGATGGTCGCCGATCAACGGCACTACCTGACCCCGCTCCCTGAGCCGCAGGATTCGGAGCGTCAGGCGGTGCTGGCCGGCGTGGCGGGCCGCCTCACCTCGGCGCCCGTGACCAAGGGCGTGGAGCAGGAGCTGGCGGCGCTCACCGACCTGGAACTCAAGTCCACCGGCTCCTGGGCGGCGGTGCCCGCGGCCCAGTCGGAATGGGTCAGTACGGCGATCCGGTATCTGGAGGATTGCGCCGGCCGGGTGGCGGAGGCGGACCGGCCTGACAGCTACTGGGCGGATGACGTGGTGGCCGGGGTCATTGCGTCGGTTCGGGCCCTGCTCGGGGTCGAGGAACTGCACGCCCGGGCCGACGCCGCCAACCCGATCGCTACCGCCAACCGGGACACCCCGGCCCAGGGGCTGGAAGCGATCGACCCGATGGACGAGCCGGAAGAGTGATGCCGCTGGAGATCAGATGATCGGAAACGGAGGGGGGTGCGCGCACCGCCCCCTGCCGCACCCCCGGGACAATCATCCAATCCCCGACCATTCACTCACTCGATAACGCCTTACTCCCCCATCATTTCGAAGAACCGCCCGAAGACCTGGATCCCCTCCCACAACTGGTGCAGGTCGAGCTTTTCGTTGGGGGCGTGGAGCCGGTCGTCCGGCAGGCCGATCCCGGTGAGCAGGACCGGGCTCCCACCCGCCGACAGCTCGGTCACCACGGGGATCGATCCCCCTGCCCGGACCCGCACGGCGGGCTTCCCGACGACTTCCTCAAATGCCCGGTCCAGAACCTCGAAGACCGGGGCGTCGAGATCCATGTGGACCGGCTCGCCGCCGTGGAGGAAGCGCACTTCGACGTCGGCGTATTTGGGAGCCAGGCGTTCCACTTCCCGGCGCAGCTGGCGCTCCACCTTCTCCACGGACTGGCCCGGCACCAGACGGAGGCTCACCTTGGCGGTCGCTTCCGCCGGAATGACCGTCTTGGCGCCGTCACCGGTGAAGCCGCCGCGGATCCCGTGGATCTCGAAGGTCGGCAGCGCCCAGGTCCGCTCCAGGACGGAATACTCCTTGAGCCCGGTGAGCGCCTTCGCCGTCACTTCCTCTTCCAGAAACTGTTTCTTCTTGAAGGGCAGCTTCTTCCAGGACTTGAGTTCCGCCTTGGCCGGCGGCTCAACGTCCTTGTAGAGCCCCTTGATGTGGATCCGGCCGGTTTCGTCCTTGAGCTCGCTCAGCAGGCGGATCAGGGTCTCGATGGCGTTGGGAGCCACGCCGCCGTAGGTCCCCGAATGCAGATCGCTCTTCAGGGTGCGCACGCTGATTTCGCAGTAGCACATCCCGCGCAGGCCGGTATACACCGCCGGAATCCCCGGTGCGTAGTAGGACATGTCGCAGACCAGGATCGCGTCCACCTGGGTCCGTTCCGGCTCGCTCTGGAGCAGCTCGAAAATGGCCCGCCCACCGCACTCCTCCTCTCCCTCGATGATGAACCGGACGTTGATGGGCGGTTTCCTGTCAGGCCCGCAGACGGCTTCATAGGCCTTGAGGAGGCAGTAGACCTGGCCCTTGTCGTCCGCGGCGCCGCGGGCAAAGAGCTTGCCGTCCCGCACGGTGGCCTCGAACGGCGGGCTGTCCCACAGTTCGAGCGGATCGGGAGGCTGGACGTCGTAATGGCCGTAGATGAGGAGTGTCGGCTTGCCCGGCACCTCGGGGCTCTCACCCCAGACCACCGGATGACCGTTGCCTTCGATCAGCTTCACCGTGGGGCAGCCGAGCTTCTTCAGGTGGTCCACCACCCAGTCGGCCGCGCGGAGGGTGTCCGGCGTCCGTTCGGGCAGGGTGCTGACGGAAGGAATGGCGAGGAATTCAGTCAGCTCCCGCAGCATGCGGTCGCGCTCGCGTTCGATAAAGGAAGTGTCCATGAGAGAAGTGAGAGGTGAGAAGTGAGAAGTGAGAGGGATACCGGGTATTGATCGCAGGTATGGAATTCTGCCATCTCACGCATACCACGCATACAAGGGGAATCTACCCCGTCCGGCCCGGGTGGCCATACCCCCGGGCCTCCTAACTTCTCGCTTCTCGCTTCCTCACTTGCCCTCCCCCTAGCGCCCCCCGGTTTGGCGGATACATTGGCCCCAATGTTCACCACCGCGCAGTTCCGGGTCTTCACGACCGAGCCGGAGGAGCGGGCGCTGGCACGGCCGCGGCATCTGCTGCGCGAGGGCCAGCGGACTGAAGCAGAATCGTCCTACCGCGGCGTCCTGGCGGAGTATCCCGGGCTCAAGGCCGCCTGGGCCGAGTACTTCCAACTGCTGCGGGCCGAGGGCCGGTTCGATGATGCCCTGGCCCTGGCGGCGCGGGCGTCGATGCAGTTCGGAGACGATGCCTTTCCCTTTGCTCTGCGCGGAGCCGCCCTGATCGAGATGGGACGGCTGCCGGAGGCGCTCGGGAATCTCGAGGAATCCGCCCGCCGGGATCCGAACTTCGGCATGGTCTGGCACGAGATGGGGTACGCGGCGTACCGGCTGGGCCAGTCGGCACCCGCCCTGCTGGCGCTGGACCGCGCCTTTGCGCTGGACCCCAAGAGCGGCACTCTGCATCTCCGTGGCAAGATCCTGCGGACCGCGGGCCGCTATCTCGCCGCCGAGGTGGCCTTCAGCGGGGCCGCGGAAGCGGCGGAGTTTCCGGAACAGCGGGTTGAAGCCGAGAAGCAGATCGCCATCACCCGCCGCTATGCCGGATTCAGCGGCAGGCCGGCGGACCTTCCGCCGCACCAGCGCTGGTTTGCCGAGACCGGGGCCGCGCTCCTCACCTCGACCGGTGAAGGCGAGGCCACGGACCTCGAGCTCCTGGCCGCCTTCGGCGCCCTCGCCGCCTCCCAGGCCTGGAGCTTCAGCGTGCTCGTGAGTCTGGACGACTGGGATGGCTGGGATCGCCTGGCCGAAACGCTCGGCATTCCGCGGGCGGGGAAGCTCGAACCCGGCTTCGGCATGGAGCCGCTCGTGGTCATGCGCTGCCCGACCAGCGACCCGGGGGTCTGGTACGCGGCCCTGCGCGACCTCCACGCCGCCGGCCGCGGCACCACCTTCGCACTCGACCAGCCGGACGACCTCCCCGGCGCCGATGTCGTCGGCCGGCTCAGCAGCATGCCCGGCAGCCGGGTGGACGCAGAGTTTGCGAGGACGTGTGTGGAACACCCGGAGTCACGGTGGAAGAAGGACTGACGGCGGCGCGACCGCCGGGTCGTGATTCACATGATCGAAGTCACCCTCTCCGACATCACTCTCCAGCCCCTCGATGCGATCGTCAACGCGGCCAACACCACGCTGCTTGGCGGCGGCGGGGTTGATGGCGCGATTCACCGCGCGGCCGGCCCCGAACTGCTTGAGGAGTGCCGCGGGCTCGGCGGCTGCCCGACCGGCGAAGCCCGCATCACCCGGGGCTACCGGCTTCCGGCCCGCTATGTGATCCACACCGTCGGGCCGGTCTGGAACGGCGGCCGGCGCGGCGAGGCCGGGTTGCTGGCCTCCTGCTACCGCAACTCCCTCGCTCTCGCCATCGGACACGGCCTCCGCTCCATCGCGTTCCCTTCCATCAGCACCGGCGCGTACCGCTACCCGCTGGAGCAGGCCGTGGAGATCGCGGTTGGCACGGTGAACGATATGCTCCGAAGCCCGGGGACGATCGAACTGGTGCGGTTTGTGTGCTTCGCGGAGCGGGATCGGGAAGTGTATGAGAGGGAGTTGAGGGGTCGGGGACGGCCATGACGGCCGGGGCGGCCACGACGGCCGGGATCCCCATTCCAACCTTCCGGCCGGACTCGCTATCTCACCCGTATCCGCGATTCCCTCAACGCGTTACGGAGATGATCCCATGAAGACCAGTTTTCTCGGGGCAGCGTTGCTGCTGGCCGTGGCCGTTCCCTCGCTCCAGGCCCAGGAGTCCTACACGGTCTCCGGCAGCCGGGTCGCGATCTACAACCTGGCCGGTCAGGTCACGGTCGAGCCCGGCAGCGGCAGCGGCGTGCAGGTCATGGTGACGACCGGGGGCGGCGACCGGGCCCGGCTCAAGGTGGAGACCGGTTCGATCGGAGACCGGGAGACGCTCCGGGTGATCTACCCGGATGACCGGATCGTGTACAACGCCCGCCGCTGTGAAGGCCGGTCCGACATGTACGTCCGGGACGACGGCACCTTCGGCAACGGCTGGGACCGGGGCCGGGGCCGGGGCCATCGGGTGACCGTCGCCTGCAGCGGCGGCGGCACTGAAGCCTGGGCCGATCTCCGGATCCGGGTACCGTCCGGCCAGCGGGTGTCGATCAACCTGGGTGTGGGCCGGATCGAGGCGTCCAATCTGAATGGCGACATCGACCTCGACACCGCTTCGGGCGACATCACGGCGAGATCGGTCCGCGGCAGCCTGAGCCTGGACACCGGATCAGGTAACGCGGAGGCCAGCGACGTCGACGGCGACCTCAGCATCGACACCGGCTCGGGAGACGTCCGGGTGACCGGCATGAAGAACGGCGAGCTCAGCATCGACACCGGCTCCGGCAGCGTCACCGCGTCGGCAATCGAAGCCACCGAAGTCAGCGTCGACACCGGCTCGGGAGACGTCAACCTGGACGGGGTGAGCGCGCGATCGATCTCGCTCGACACCGGCAGCGGTGAGATCACGGTCGGCCTCCGGAGCGTCGCCGTCGACCTCAACGCCGATACCGGCTCCGGCGACGTCACCCTCTTCGTCCCCGACGGTTTCGGGGCCGAACTCAGGATCGAGACCTCCAGCGGGGACATCGACACCGAGGTCCCCATTCAGTTGCGGCGGAAGGACCGGGACGAACTCAGCGGCCGGATCGGCGACGGCCGCGGGCGGGTGGAGATCGAGACCGGGAGCGGGGACGTGAAGATCAGAAAGCAGTGAGCAGTAAGAAGTGAGAAGTAAGAAGGGGGTGGCAGTCCGCTCAGGCGGTATCTGCCGCCCCCTTCTCACTTCTCACTTCTCACTGCTCACTGCTCCCTGCTCACTTCTCACTGCTCACTGCTCACCGCTCCCATCCTCTCTCCCATCTTCTCAAACGCCTCCTCCCCTTGCACCCCTTCCATCAGCTGCTTCAGTGCGGCCACGCTCGAGTCCACCCGGGCCCCGTGCTGCTGGTACCACTCCTCGAACAGATCCAGATGAGACCGGTAGATCCTCGCGGCAATGATCCGGGCGTTGTTGACGGGGCGGGCGGACATCGGGCCGATCCGGTAGGTCCGGAACTCAGGCGCCAGCTCCTGCAGCCGGTCCCGGGCCCAGGCACCGGCCTCGGCACGCCCCGAATCCACCGCAGCGCTGTCCGGCGCGGCCCGGTAGAGTGAATCCAGCCGATCGGCGAGCCGGGTATAGAACGCTCCCAGCAACACCTCGTCCAGCCACCGGCCGGCGGCCCGGCCGGCGTTGGCGGTGTCCCCCCGCTGCCGGAAGAACGCCTCCGCACCCCGGTAGCCCACCAGCTGCGCATAGCTCTCATTGAAGGGAATGGCACTCTTCACCCACAGGGTGTTGTGGGCGATCTCATGCAGGACCAGCGCCACCAGTTCCATCGAGTCCCGGCTCATGGCGGTGGAGAGCAGCGGATCGTTGAACCAGCCCAGCGTGGAGAACGCGGCCGAGGGACGGAGGTAGACGTCGTAACCCTGCCGCTCCATCCGGGCGGCGGTACGCCGGGCCATCTTCGTGTCGAAGAATCCCTTGTAGGGAATCCGGCCGACGATGGGATATTTCCAGGTATAGGCGCAGAGGCAGTTTCTGGGCGAAGCCGAGAGCACCAGCAGCAGGGTGTCCCGGCCGACATCGGTGTACATGGTGTAGGTGTCCTTCGCCTCCAGGCCCAGGTCCGCGGCGAAGTTCCGGGCATCCAGGACGAGGCGGAGATACCCGCGGGTCCCGGGGTCGACCTTTTCGTCCCGCACCATTCTGTCGATCGGGCGCCGGTGGGTGAGGATCCAGGTTTCCTCCATTCCGGCTCGGCTCAGGTAGCGTACGTCCTCGCTCGCGACGTACGCCGTACCGTAGCCGAGGATTAGGGCGCCGACGATGATCAGGAACATCTTCAGGACCTTGCCTTTTTTCATGGTGTCTCTGGTGATTGATCCGGCGGGAGGCTTCAGATCCTGAACCGGACACCGACCCGGTGGACCTGCCCGCCCAGCCCGGTGCGTTTCTGAAAGGCGTAATCGATGCCGACCCCGCCGAGGACCACGCCCCCCCCCCAGCTCCATTCGGACTGCTCGGTGAAGGGGGGCTGCCCGCCATGGCCGGCCCGGACCACGACCCCGACACCGCTCACCACCGCGCCGGCCTCGAGCCCACCGACCGTGCGCCGGTCCTGCCCCTCGGTCCAGATCACCTCCACGGTGCCCAGCAGCCGTGCCGTGGTCTGCGGATCCACGAGATTGAGCATGTACCCGAACCGGTATCGGGTGGGCAGGGTGAGCCGCCCGCCGGTGATCCGCTGGTTGTTGATGTTCTGTACGCTGAACGCGATCGAGGTGATGTCGAACAGCGCGATGGCCAGCCCCAGGTCGCTCGTGGTGGCACGGTTCACCTTGCCCGTCGTGTCCTCGGTCGACACGTACTTGAGCGAGAAACCGAGCGAGAAGATCCCCCGGCGCACGCCGCCGGTCCCGACCCAGAGCAGATTGTCCCGGACGGCGGAGCTGTCGCTGAACTTCAGGTAGTTGCCCCCGACGCCAAGGTTGAAGGGCCCGAGCCGGGTGCCAAGCGCGGCCGTGGCGTGGAACGTGTTGTCCGGATAGGAGTGGTAGGAGGCCTCGAGGCTGGCGTATCGGAGCGTGGCCAGGCCGGCGGGATTGCGGAACACGGCGCCGGCGTCTCCCAGGAGCGCCACCCCGGCGCCGGCAAGGCCCGCGCTCCGGACCGAGGCGGGCAGAAGCAGTATCAGCGGAGGATCGGGCTGCTGGGCCGCGAGTGGTCGACTCGGCGCAGCGCTGCCGGCAAGAAGGCAGAGCCCCAGGACAAAGAACTTGGCCGCCGGCCCTTCGATCCGCCGGCCCCCCAGCCCGTCAGCCCGGCAGCGCCTCACCGGATTCTCGCCACCGCCAGCCGGGGCACCAGCCCGGCGAAGCCGCTCCCGCCCTGCAGCCTGAGTCGAACCGCGTCGCTGTTTGCCGCCTGCGTCACCAGGGCGTGGTGGCCTGATCCTGCCCGGAGAACGCCGGTCCGGGAGTACGTCCCGTTGACGATGCCATCGGGGGTCAGCGGATAGGTCGGCGAGTACACCTGGGCCAGGTTCCAGCTCCGATAGGTGAGCCGGCCCGACGTGTTCGGGAAGCCGGGAACCCCTTCGAGATAGTTCGCCATCTGCCATTGGCCTACCAGGGTCGCGAACGTCTCTCCCGTCACCGCCTCGAGGTTGGCAGCGCCGGTCCGGTTGGTCTGCAGCATGGCCCTGGTGAAGCCCGTCCCCAGGATGCTGTCGGTGGCGAAGTGGTCGGCCAGCCACCGGATAAAGAGCCAGCTCGCCCCGCGCTCGGCGATGGTCCCGAGGGAGCTTCCCGGATAGACCAGGAAACTCGCCTCCGTATTGGTCAGGTAGTCCTGGGCGTTCGCCAGATCTCCCAGTCCGGCGAACTGGGCGAGGCAGCTGGAGAACAGCGGGCACTCCGCATCGGGCAGCTGCCGTCCGCCGAGTTCCTCCGCAAAGTGCGAAAAGCCCTCATTCAGCCAGGTCTGTTCGGTTGCCCCGTTCCGGATCAGCACATGCTGGTTGAAACTGATCATGTGCTGGAACTCATGAATGAACGTCGGCGGGAGGAACCCCAGCGCGAAGTTGCGGGAAATGGTGCAGGTGGTGTTGTTCGGGTCCGGCACCAGCCCGTAGAAGATCTCACCCTGGTTCGAGTTCGGGTCGTTCACCAGGTCGAGGCCGAAGAAGTACCCCAGAATGGCCGTCTGGGTCTGGTTGCAGCTGCCGCTCAGCAGATTCACCCGCGGCGTCAGCAGGATGATGACGACCCCATTGGCATCGAGATCGGATTCGCGCCCGAACGCGGTCGTGTCGATCTCGTACATGTTGGGCGATGCGCCGTCGAACAGCGCCCCGATCTGGTCGATCTCACCCTGCGTGTAGCCCGCCCCGGTGGGCAGGGTGTTGTCCTGGTAGATCGCTCCGCGGGCGCCGACGTATTGGGCCGTGGCCGTAACGTTCACGAACGAGTTGCAGGTCGTGCTCGAACAGACCTTGAAGGTCCGGACATCACCGATCTGTGGCGGAGCGGGAGGCACCAGCTGGGGCCGGGCGGGTATCCGCCGGGCGGGATCGGCCGCCAACGCCCGCTCGCGCGCCCGCAACATGAAATGGAACCCGGTGGCCGGGTCCGGCTTCGGCGCGGCCCCGGCGGACGGGCCGGGGCCCGGCGGGGCCGGTGTCGTTACGCTGCCGCTGGTCAGGGTGTACGACCCGGAGATGCCGTTCTGCACGACCTGAGGCGCGGCGGAGACCGCGGCCACCAGATACTGCGCACCCGCCGGTCCTGCGGCCGGGATCTGGACACACCCCCCGTTGACCGTCGCATCGAGGATGACCGAGCCACCGGCGGCAAGGGTGATCGGGGTACTGGAGGTGCAGCCGGCCTGGCTGGTATCCGGCTTGGTTCCGCCGTCACAGGCCAGGAAGGCCGGGAGGGCAAGACCGATCAGGACTGCGGGACGGAACTGATGCACGGATGCCTCGGCTTGGGCAGGAAGGTCAGATGACGTAAGATAAGGCGTAGCAACAGGTTTTGACAATTGGAGACGCCGCGGGTAGCTTCCCTCGGTGTCTTTGGAAACCTGGCTCGACTCGGTGCGATTCAGCCCGGATGGACTGGTCCCGGTGGTGACCCAGGACAGCCGGTCCGGCGACGTGCTCACGCTGGCCTGGGCCGACCGGAGGGCGCTGGAGCAGACCCTGGCCAGCGGGCTGGCCCATTATGCGGCCGCCCCGATCCAGCAGACCTCCGAGCCCGGCCCCGAGGTCACCGAGGTCCGCCTGGACTGTGACGGCGATGCCGTGCTCTACCGGGTCCGCCAGACCGGAGCCGCCTGTCACAGCGGGGAGCGGACCTGTTTTCATTCCCGGGTGGACAGCGAGGGCTCGCTGGTCGCCGAGCCGGACCCGGGCGGCCACCTGCTCCATCGGCTGAACGATATCATCCGGCGCCGCGCGGAGCGACGGCCCACCGGGTCCTACACGGTGTCGCTCCTCGACCGGGGGGTGCCCAAGGCGGCGCAGAAGGTCGGAGAAGAAGCGGTGGAAGTGGCGATCGCCGCGACGGCAGAATCGGAGGAACGGGTGGCGTCCGAGGCGGCCGACCTGCTCTATCACCTGCTGGTGCTGCTCAAGACCCGGGATGTGGACCTGGATGCCGTGTGGACGGAACTGGAAACGAGGTTCCGCTGACAGGCAGACGATACGGAAATCAGCGCACGCGGACGGCGCTGAGGCAGGCAGATCGCGCTCTCCTCCGCGCCTCCGCGTCTCCGCGGTGAGAGCCTGACGCACCGCCCTCGCAGAATAGACGGTCATGGCGTTCGTTCATCTCCATACGCATTCCGAGTTCTCCCTGCTCGACGGAGCCAACCGGATTCAGGACCTGGTGGCCCATGTCAGGAAACTCGGCATGGACAGCCTGGCCGTTACCGACCACGGCAACATGTACGCCGCCTGGGCGTTCTACGAACAGGCCCGGAAGCAGGGAATCCGCCCGATTCTGGGATTCGAGGCCTATCTGGCCTTCGGTCCCCGGACCAGCCAGGCCAAACCGCCCGGCGCGCCGTCGCAGTACAGCCACCTGGTCCTGCTGGCGAAAAACCGGGAAGGCTACCGGAACCTGGTGCGGCTCACGTCGATCGGGTTTACCGAGGGGTTCTACCGCCGGCCCCGGATCGACCGGGAAGTACTGGAGAAGTACTCCGACGGTATCGTCTGCCTGGCCGCGTGTCTTTCGGGTGAAGTCGCGCTCTGGCTCCGGCAGGGGAACTACGAGGAAGCGAAGAAGACCGCGCAGTACTTCGCCGGCCTGTTCGGGCCGGGCGGCTTCTGGCTCGAAATCCAGAAACACGGCATCCCGGAAGAAGACCTGGTCACCGAAGGCATGCTGCGCCTCGGCCGGGAACTTGGCATCGGCGTGGTCGCCACCAACGACGCCCACTACCTGCGCCGGGAGGATGCCGAGGCGCATGACGTGCTGCTGGCCATCGGCACGGGCGCCGATCTGGACGACCCCAAACGGTTCCGGTTCGTGGGACAGGAGTCCTACGTCAAGACCGAACAGGAGATGCAGGCGCTGTTTCCGGAGCATCCGGAGGCCCTGGAAAACACCCAGACCGTCGCCAACGCCTGCGAGTTCAGTTTCGACAAGCAGTACTTCGTTCCGCAGTTCCCCCGCCCGGAAGCCTACACCAGCGATGAAGCCCTGCTCGAGTCCCTGGCGCGCAAGGGCGCGGAGGCGCGCTACGGCACGCCCCTCCCCGGAAACGTGCGGGAGCGGCTGGATTACGAGCTGGGTGTCATCAACAAGGCGGGATACGCGGGCTATTTTCTCATCGTCCAGGATTTCATCTCGGCGGCGCGGGCCCGCGGCATTCCGGTGGGTCCGGGCCGCGGTTCGGCCGCCGGGTCGCTGGTCGCCTACGGGCTCGGCATCACCAACGTCGACCCCTTGCGGTTCGATCTGCTGTTCGAGCGGTTTCTGAACCCCGAACGCGTGTCCATGCCGGACATCGACGTGGACTTCTGTTTCGAGCGCCGGGGCGAGGTGATCGAGTATGTCCGGGAGCGGTACGGCCGGAGCAGCGTGGGCCAGATCATCACCTTCGGGACCATGAAAGCCCGCGCCGCCGTGAAGGACGTGGCGCGGGTGCTCAAGATCCCGCCGGCGGAAGCGGACAAGATCACCAAGCTCATCCCTTCCGGCCCGGCCTACAGCCTGACGATTCCCGAGGCGGTGAACCGGATCGACGAGCTGAAGGACCTGACCCGGCAGGACCAGGTGTACCAGCGGCTGGTCAACCTGAGTTCCCGGATCGAGGGCATTTCACGGCACGCCTCGGTGCACGCCGCGGGAGTCGTGATCGCGCCCGGGCCGCTCTCCGAGTATGTCCCGGTCTGTACCGCGCCGACCAAGGGCGCCGGACAGGCGGCCGACGGCGAGGACGCCATCATCACCCAGTTCGACATGGTGGCGCTCGAGAAGGTCGGCATGCTCAAGATGGACATGCTGGGCCTCAAGACGCTCACCGTGATTCACGACGCCGTGCGGATGATCCACGACCGGCACGGGAGCGCGCCGGACATGGACGCGCTGCCGTTCGACGACCCCGAAGTGTACGCGCTGCTCCGGAAGGGCCGGACCGCCGGCGTCTTCCAGTTCGAATCGGCGCTGGCGACCGAAACCCTCCGGTCCATGAAGTGCGACCGGTTCGACGACCTGGTCGCGTCCAATGCCCTGCTCCGCCCCGGCCCGCTGGACGCCGGCATGCACACGGTGTTCATCCGGCGGAAGCTGGGCCAGGAAGCGGTGAGCTACCCGCATCCGGACCTGAAGGAAGTCCTGGAACCGACGTACGGCGTCATCACCTATCAGGAACAGGTGATGCGGATCGCCAACGTGCTGGCCGGGTTCAGCCTGGCCGAAGCCGACGTGCTGCGGAAGGCGGTCGGCAAGAAGGACCCCGAACTCATCCGGCAGCAGCTGGACCAGTTCATCGAGCGGGCCGTCGCGCTGGGCCACCAGCGCCGGGTGATCGAGGACATCGCGGCCCAGATCGAGACCTTCGGCCGCTACGGCTTCAACAAGTCCCACTCGGTCGCCTATTCCGTCCTGTCGTACCAGACGGCCTGGCTCAAGGCGCACTATCCGGCCGAGTTCATGGCGGCTCTCCTGTCCTCGGAAATCGGCAGTACCGACAAGGTGGTCCAGTACATCAACGAGGCGCGCGAGCTGGGCCTCGAGGTGCTGCCGCCCAGCGTGAACGAATCGGGATTCAAGTTCACCGTCGTGGGAGACCGCCGGATCCGCTTCGGGCTCGGAGCCGTGCGCAACGTGGGGTACGGTGCCATCGAATCGATCATCGACGCGCGGCACTCGGCGCCCTTCACCACGCTGGACGATTTCGTCGGGCGGATCGACCTCCGGCTCTGCAACAAGCGGGTGCTGGAATCGCTCATCGCCGCCGGCGCGTGCGACAACCTGGGCGGCCACCGGGCCCAGCTCATCGCCGCGCTGGACAGCACCCTGGCCGAGGCACAGCTGCAGCAGCAGGACCGGGAAGCCGGCCAGGCCTCCCTGTTCGGTGAAGCAGCACCGGACGAGAATCCGCCGCAGCGGGCTCTGCCCGACCTGCCCCAGTGGACCGAGGCCGAGCGGCTGGCCCGGGAGAAGGAAGTGATCGGGTTCTTCATTTCCGGCCACCCTCTGGCGCGATTCCGTCATGAGGTGGAACTTTTCGGAACCCGGACGACCGCCACGCTGGCCGAATGGAGCGAGCACCAGGTGACGGTCGCGGCGGTGGTGACCGCCATCAAGCGACAGACCTCCCGGAAGACCGGCAAGGAATACGCCCGGCTCACTCTGGAGGACTTTCACGGCACGGCCGAAGGCCTGGTGTTTCCCGACGCCTGGTCGCGCCTGAACCAGACGATCCAGGTGGACGCGGCGTTGCTGCTCACCGGGGGCTTCAGCCTGCGGGACCGGGGAGAAGAGCGGGCCCCCTTCGTCGTGGAGGGCGCCCAGCCCCTGGAAGAACTCAAGCAGAACGGCTCCATCGGGTTGAGCCTCCGCTGGAAGGGGCCGGCGGCGCCGCCGCCGGAGCAGGTCCGGGCCGCGGTGGCCCTCTGCAGCAGCCACCCGGGACCCGTCCCCCTCTATATTGAATGGAGTGACGGCAACGGCGAGTCCCTCCGGCTGCGTTCCCGCAGCGTGCGCGTGGCCGCCGACGAAGATCTGCTCCAGGGGCTCCGGGATCTGCTGGGCTCCACCGCGGTCTCCTACGTCAAGGCAGGCTGAAACGATGGCAACCGCCCATACGCTGGAGTTCGAAAAGCCCCTCCTCGAGCTGGAGAAGCAGATCGAGGAGCTCAAGCGGATCGGGGCCGAGCGCCAGATCGACGTGAGCCAGGAGCTGGAATCGCTGGAGAAGCGGCTGGGCACGCACCGCGCCGAGATCTACCGCACCCTCACGCCGATGCAGCGGGTGATGGTGGCGCGGCACCCCCGGCGCCCGTACACGCTGGATTATCTGAGTACGATCTTCACCGACTTCATCGAACTGCACGGAGACCGGCTCTATCGGGACGATCCGGCGATCGTCGGCGGCTGGGCCCGGCTCGACGGTCAGTCGGTCATGGTGATCGGTCATCAGAAGGGGCGCGACACCAAGGACAACCTGAAGCGCAATTTCGGCATGGCCCATCCGGAGGGATACCGGAAGGCGCTCCGCCTGATGCACCTGGCCGCCAAGTTCAATGCCCCGGTCATTACCCTGATCGATACTCCCGGCGCCTACCCCGGGCTGGGTGCGGAGGAACGGGGGCAGTCCGAGGCCTTGGCCCGCAACATCCTCGAGATGGCGTCCCTGCCCACGCCGATCGTGGCGGTCGTCATCGGCGAAGGCGGATCGGGCGGCGCCCTCGCCCTGGGCGTGGCCGACCGGATCCTGATGCTGGAGAACTCGGTCTACAGCGTCATCTCTCCCGAAGGCTGCGCCGCCATCCTGTGGAAGGACGCCGCCCAGCGGGAACGGGCGGCCGAGGCCCTGAAACTCACCGCCCAGGACCTGATCGATCTCAAGGTGATCGACGAGATCATTCCCGAGCCCGTGGGCGGTGCCCACGTGGATCCCGACGCCACCGGTGAGGCGGTCCGCACGGCGCTGATCACCCACATGAACGACCTGCGCAAGGTCAAGGCCGAGAAACTGGTCCGGCGCCGGGCGGAGAAGTTCGCCGGGATGGGGATGGTGCAGGAAGTGTGAGAGAAGTGAGAAGTGAGAAGTGAGAAGGGAGAAGGGAGAAGGGAGAAGTGAGAAGTGAGAAGGAGGGGGGAGTGGCAGGTGAGGATCGGTGGTGAGGGGCTGGGTCACTGGGATGAGTTCCCGACGATAAGGCGTTGGAGAACGTGAGCAGCGGAGCGGCGGAGATGCCCGAGCGGCATTTCTCTCACTCCTTGCTGCGTTACGTCTCCCTGCTTCTTTTCATGCAGACTATCGAAGTTCGGTTCAAGGGCAACCGGAAAGCCCTGCATAAATGGTCCCATGAGGACGAGCCCCTGCGGATGCAGGAGGCCGTCATCGTGGAGACCGATCGCGGGCTGGATCTGGGCCGGGTGAGCGCGGTGGGCGACGCCGCCGCGAAGAAATGCGGCTCCTGCGCCACGGGATGCGGCGTGCCGGATACGCCTCCGCCGCCGATGCGAATCGTGGTGCGCCGCGCCAGCCAGGAGGAGATCCGGACCTCCAACGAACTCCGCAAATCCGAAGAAGACGTCCGGCGCAAGGTGATCGAAAAGGTGCGCCAGCACCAGCTCACCATGAAGGTGAGCGACGCCGAGTGGCAGTGGGACCGGAACAAGCTCACCGTCTATTTCACCGCCGAGAAGCGGGTCGACTTCCGGTCCCTGGTCCGGGATCTGGCCGGCCTGTTCCGGACCCGGATCGAACTGCGTCAGATCGGGGTCCGGGATGAAGCCGCCCGGCTCTCCGGGATCGGCCGATGCGGCCGCGAGTACTGCTGCTCGACCTGGCTCACCGAGCTGTCCCCCGTGAGCCTGAGCCTCGCCAAGGACCAGCACCTCTCCCTCAATCCGCAGCAGATCAGCGGCGGCTGCGGCCGGCTGCTCTGCTGCCTCAAGTACGAGCACGATTTCTACGTCGCGGCGCGGAAGCGGTTTCCCAAGGAAGGGCGTGCCCTGCAGACCGCCCTGGGGCAGGAACGCGTCGTGGCCGTGGATATCTTCCGGGAGCGGGTCTTTCTCCGGAGCGAGGAACACGGCCCCCGGATCATCTCGCTGGTCCAGCTGCGGGAGGAAGTCGAACCCCTCCCGGGTGTCCGCCCGGCCGTCGAGACCCGACCGGCCGAACCCGCGCGGCCCGTCCCCGAATCCGCGGCGCCGGCGCCGGACGCGCCCCGGACCGACCGGCCGCCTCGTTCCCGCCGGCGCCGGGGTCGCCGCCGCCGCGGGGGCGGGGGTCTGGGCGGCAACCTGGGCGGGCCGGATGACGAGAAGAAGGACTAGAACCACGACCGACGAGGGCCGAGGACTGAGCCGCCACGCGTAACGAGTGAAGGACGGAGGTGGGGACTCGGTCCTCAGCCCTCGGTCCCGGGTCGTTCTTTCTCCCGAGAACCATGTCGAAATACTACCTGACCACCGCCATCGACTATGCCAACGGCGACCCCCACCTGGGGCATGCCCTGGAAAAGGTCGGGGCAGACTGCATCGCCCGCTACCGCCGGTTCCGGGGTGACCAGGTGCATTTCGTCATGGGGATGGATGAGCACAGCCAGTCGGTGATGCAGGCCGCCGAGAAGGCGGGCGTCAGTCCGCAGGAGTGGGTGGACCGCATGTCCGCCACCTTCGCCGATTTCTGGCGCAGGCTCGACTGCACCCACGACGACTGGATCCGGACCACCGAGCCGCGCCACGCGGCCGCGGTAACCGCCCTGCTGACCCGGATCCGGGAACGTGCGCCCGACGATCTCTTCGTGGCCGAGTACGAGGGCCTGTACTGCACCGGATGCGAGGAGTTCAAGCAGGAAGCCCAGATCGCGGACGGCCGGTGCATCGAGCACCCGACCCTCGAGCTGGTGCGCAAGCGGGAGCGCAACCACTTCTTCCGGCTCAGCCGCTACGGCGAACGGTTGCTTCAGCTCATCGGCGGCGGGGAGCTGAGCGTGGAGCCGGGCTTCCGGCGCAACGAGGTGCTGCGGCTGCTGGAAGGCGGGCTGGAGGACATTTCGATCTCCCGCCAGCGGCTGCCCTGGGGGATTCCGTTCCCCGATGACCCGGGCCAGACGGTCTATGTCTGGTTCGATGCCCTGATCAACTATCTCTCCGCGACCGGGTTCCCCGAGCCGGGTTACGACCGGCTGTGGCCGGCGGACCTGCATATCGTCGGGAAGGGGATCACCCGTTTCCACTGCGTGGTGTGGCCCGCCATGCTGCTGGGGGCCGGCCTGGCGCTGCCCCGGAAGGTCTGGGCTCACGGGTACGTCCAGTGGCAGGGGGCCAAGATGTCCAAGACCGCCGGTACCGCGGTCGATCTGGCCGGCGCCATGGCCCGCCACGGGCCGGACGCCCTGCGTTACTTCCTGCTGCGGGAGGTCGGGTTTACCAACGACGGCGACTTCACCTGGGAGCGCTTCGACGAGCGCTATACCGCGGAACTGGCGGACGGATTCGGCAACCTTGCCTCCCGTTCCCTCGCGATGATCGAGAAATACCGGGCCGGGAAAGTGCCCGAGGGGGGGCAGAGCAGCGGCCTGGAAACCGCCGGGCTGGCGGCTGCCGAAGGCTATGCCCAGGCCATGGACCGGCTGGACCTCCGGGGCGGGGCGGAGGCGGCCTGGGGGCTCATTACTGCAGCCAACCAGTATATCGTGCAGAATGCACCGTGGTCCCTGGCCAAACAGGGCAAGGACAAGGAGTTGGATGAGGTCCTGGCGAGCCTGGGACGGTGCCTCGCCCGCCTGGCGGTGCTGACGAGTCCCTTCATCCCCGGCAAGGCGGCGGCTCTCTGGGACGCCCTGGGGGCCGCGGCCGGGCTTGCGTCCACTTCCTGGGAAACTGTGCAGTCCCCTGCAGTGGCGGGCCAAGTCGTGCAGAAGCCGGAGGGTCTGTTTCCCAAGCCTGCCGCGGGCCAATCAACTACTTGACAGTCAAGTACTTGGACGTGTCCTTCCGGCCTTGACATCGCTCCGGACGGGGATCATACTCACCCCGCCGCTTTCCGGTCTCCAGGATCCGGCCGGCTTTCCGGGCCCGGTCCGGCAGCAGATTTGCTTTGGAACAGGGTTGTCCCTGGTCAACTTGCAGCCGGTGCGCCCCGAAGGCGCGCCCAGAATCCGTGAATTGGGTCATGTCCAAACGCCGCTGGACTTTCGTCATCGTGCCCCCGGGCTCCGAAGCCTCGCGTGTCGTCGAGGTGTCGCAGACCGTGCTCAAGGCGGTCGGGGCCGCGGCCCTGGTGTTTGCCCTGCTCGCCACCGGGCTGGGTTACTCCACCTATTCCCGCTCGCTGCACCTCAGCCATACCGACCAGCTCGAACGCGAGAATCAGCAGATCAACGCCGCCCTGCTCCAGATGAGCGGCCGGCTGGATACTCTGACCGACACCCTGTCGGTCATCGCGCAGCGTGACAGCCGGGTCCGCCTGCTGGCCAATCTCGAACCGGTGGATCCGCAGGTGCTCGAAGCCGGTATCGGCGGCCCGGCCCGCGGCCCGGCTGACGTGCCCCGGAGCCAGGCCGAACGCAAGGCCGCCAGCCTGCGGGTGGATTTGAACGCGCTGCTCCGGAAGGCCAACATCCTGGCCGCCTCCTTCAAGGAGACGGCGGACAGTCTGGAGCAGCACTCCAGGCGGCTGGCGTCGATTCCGTCGATCATGCCGACCCAGGGCTGGCTCTCCAGCGCCTTTTCCTCGATGCGGCAGCATCCGATCCTGCACATTGCGCGGCCCCATGAAGGCATCGACGTCACCGCCGACATGGGCGCCCCGATCGAAGCGCCGGCCGCCGGTGTGGTCATCGCCGCCCGCTGGGAAAACGGCTACGGCAACACGCTCGAGATCGACCACGGCTACGGTATCGTGACCCGCTTTGCCCACGCCTCCAAGCTGCTGGTCCACAAGGGCGAGCGCGTCACCCGGGGGCAGAAGATCGCCCTGGTGGGCAACACCGGGCTCGCCACCGGCCCGCACCTGCACTATGAGGTGCACGTCAACGGCCGCCCGGTGGATCCGCTCAAGTACGTGCTGCCGGATGCGATCGTGGACTGAACGGCGGTGAGCGGGAAGCAGTGAACGGTGAACGGGGCCGGTGTCCACATCCCGATGGACAAACCGGCCCCGTTTACCGTTCACCGTTCACTGTGCTTCAGAACTGCACCTTCGGCACCTCCTCCGCTCCGGCGGTGGTCTCGAAGTAGTTCCTGGGTTTGCTCATCCCGAACATCTTGGCGGTGAGGTTGTAGGGAAATTTCCGGATGAACGCGTTGTACTGTTCCACGGCGCCGTTGTAGTCCTGCCGGGCCACCGAAATGCGATTCTCCGTCCCGGTCAGTTCGTCCTGCAATTGCAGGAAGTTCTGGTTGGACTTGAGTTCCGGGTAGTTCTCCGAGATTGCCAGCAGGCGGGAGAGGGGCGCCGTGAGCGCCGCGTTCGCCTCGGCCATCTGGCCCACATCCCCGCTCTGCACCGCGCCGGCGAGTCTGGCCCGAGCCTCGGCGACCCGGATGAACACCGTGGTTTCCTGCTGGGCGAATCCCTTGACCGTATTGACCAGGTTGGGGATGAGATCGGCCCGGCGCTGCAGCTGCGCCTTGATGTTGCCCTCGGCCTTGTTGACCGTCTCGTCCATGGTCTGCATCCGGTTATAGCCGCACCCGGTGGTAGCCAGCATCAGGACCGCCGCCACCGCCCACTGCCGGCTCAAGCCTCGCGTCATGTTGCGTCTCCGAGCTGAAGTTCATCCACGTAACTGACCGCTTTCTCCACCGCGGTCATGTACCCCTCGAACAGGCTGCGCGAGCAGGCCCACCGCTTGTCGCCCCGGTGTTCCAGGGATTCCAGCAGGGGGGCCGCGGTGAATCCCACCATCGCCCCCGCCATGGTCAGCACCCGCCGGGCATCGGCGACGCCCTCCCGGCCCGCCAGCTTGAGGAGACAGCGCATCAGCACGATGATGGTGCCGATGCTCTGCTGGGCCAGGCTGCCCAGACCCTCGGGATGACTGCCGGCCGGGAGATACCCCTGGCGCAGCCGGGTGAGCTTGCCCCTGAACTCCCGCTCCAGCGACCGGCGCAGCTCCGGCCGGCTCACCTCGGCATCCTCGAGGGGATCCCGCCCCCGAAGGACCTTGTAGGCGATCGTCATGTCGGTGATTTCGATCGGGAACACGTCGGCGGCGCGGTCCCACTCCGCCCGGCTCAGCAGCAGCGGCGGGAACTGGCCATGGCCGACCCAGAAGCGATAGGGTTCCACCAGCACCGCCAGCACGTCGAAATCCAGATGGTCGAGCACCAGCATCAGATTGATGTCCGACCGGCCTTCGAGGTAATCCCCCCGGGCCAGGGAGCCGTACAGCACCGCGCTGTAGTCGGCCGCCAGGGCCTGATCGACCCGGTCGAGGAAGGGCTCGACGACCTTTCTCATCTGACTCATCAGAACCTCCCGCCTGCGCCGCCGCCGCTGAAACCGCCGCCGCCGCCGAATCCACCGAAGCCCCCGCCCCCGAACCCGCCGCCGCCACCGAATCCGCCCCCGCCCCAGCCTCCACCCCAATATATCCGGGGTCCGCCACGCCGGCCGCCGCGACCGCCCCGGCCGCCGCCGCTCATCACCAGCAGCATGATGATCACAAAGACGATGAGCGGCAGGTACTGGAGGAATCCGGGGGGTTGGGTGACAGTCTCCCCCGGCACCGCGGCGGTCAGGGCGGAATCGGTGACCCCATACCCCCGGGCGATGAGTCCCACCAGCGCGCCGACGCCGGTCATCAGGGCCGGTCCGTACTCTTCCCGGCTCAGCTGGGGGCGCATGAGTTCCCGGACCTGGCCGGCCCGGGCATCGGTGATCATCCCCTCGATGCCCTGCCCGGTGGCGATGAAAATGGCTCCGGTCCCGGGCCGGTGATCCTGACGCGGCACCAGCAGCAGGACGACGCCGTTGTTCCGCCTCGGGTCTCCGATGTCGGCCTTGGCCCCGACGCCCCACGCGCGTCCGATCTGCAGCGCCACATCGCTCTCGGCGTAATCGCCGATCGTCGGCAGGGTAACCACGGCGATCTCCGCCGTGGTCGCGGCGCGCAGCCGCTCGATGAGCCGGGTCATGCTGTCCCGGGCCGCCGGATCGACCACGCCGGCAACATCGGTGACCCAGCCGGTCGGAGCCCGGGGAAAGAGGGATTGAATCCCGCCTTGCGCGGCGCCCGCCTGCCAGGCTCCGAGTTGAAGCAGAAGCAGCACCGCCATAGCTTTGGCGGTCCCCGCGGTCCAGTGTCGCTTTCCCGATCCAGGAATCGTCGTGTTCCGGTCTCTCCTCGTTGCCATCGGTCTCCTCGTGCTTGCCGCCTGCGAGCCGGCGCCGGTTCGGATCCGGGTACAGGTTCCGGATGCGGAGGGTCGGGACGTGCCCGCGGCGGGCCAGCCCATCGTTGCCCTGCCCTACGATCGGGACAGCGTCATCCGGGCCCTGGAAGCGACCGCCGCCACTCCGCGTCCCCACACCGCGGAACTCGACAGTCTCTTCGCCCGGTTCCGGTCACCATTCACCGCCTATGCCGGACTGGGCTGGCGTGCCCGGAGCGTTCGCGACTCCCTGAACCGGCTTCGCGATCGCCTCGATTCGCTTCCCCGCGGCGAAGCCGAGTATGCCCGGCTCTACCAGGACTTCACCATCCTCTCGGACACGCTGGCCGCGCTGGAGCGGGCCTCCACCCCGGCGCGGCAGGCGCTGGATCGCGCTCGCAGCCATGTCCTTCCGCGAATCGACAGCCTGCGTCGCGTCGTGGCCTTGTGGGAAGATAGCACGTTCCGGCAGTACGACAGCCTGGTCACCGCACTGGCCGGCACCCGCCATCCCGTCGCCGACACCACCGATGCCGACGGCCGCGCCACTCTGCACTTCGGCTCCGGGACGTGGTGGATCTACACCCATGCGTGGGACGTCACCGACCCCTATGCGGAATGGTACTGGAATGTCCGGGTCGAGGGGGACAGCGTGACCCTGAACCGGCAGAACGGCAGGCGGAGACCGAGATACGGGAACTGATGGAAGGGCTGAGGACTGAGGACTGAGGACTGAGGGCTGAGCGGCTGAGGACTGAGGGCTGAGCGGCTTTCCGAAGTCTGGCCCCTCCCTTCCCACCGATGTACCATTCCTGTATGCCCAACTACCGCGTACTGGTTCCCGCCTTTGTCCTGGTTGCCGGGGGGGCGTTCCTGCTGGGCCGCCGGGCCACGCCGGGGACATCGGTTGCCGCATCGCCCGCGGCGGTGGCTCCGGCCGCAAAGGACTCGATCGACTACATGATCAACCAGCGCTCCCTGGGCTCGCCCGAAGCGCCGGTGACCGTATTCGAGATGTCCGATTTCCAGTGTCCCTACTGCCGGCGGCACGCGCTCGAGACCTTCCCCGAGTTGAAGCAGCGGTTCATCGACACCGGCAAGGTGCAGTGGATCTTCATCAACTTCCCGCTCACCCAGCTCCATCCCAATGCGGCGGCGGCCGCGGAGTTCGGGCTCTGCTCCGCCAAGGCGGACCGGTTCTGGCCCATCCACGACCTGCTCTACCGCAACCAGGACACCTGGGCGCCCATGGAAGACCCGGCCCCGTACTTCATGGGGCTGGCCGACTCCATCGGCCTCCCGCGGAAGGCCATCGCGCCGTGCCTCGAGTCGGGGGAGATGCGTATCCTGGTCCAGTACGATGCCGAGGGAGCCTCCCGCGCGGGCGCCCACAGCACGCCCAGTTTCTTCATCGAGGGCGGCATGCTCCGCGGTGCCGTACCGGCCGAGCCGTTCGGGGCGATACTGGATTCGATCTACGCGGCGAAGGCTGGGGGTTAGGGGAGAGGTTGAGAGGTTGAAGAGTCGAGAAGGCGAGAAGTCGAGAAGTCGAGAAGGCCAGAAGTCGAGTGGTCACGGAATCCCGGTCCGGCTCCTTCACTCGCAAGAGGGAGCCGCTGACCGTCGGACTGCTCGACTCCTCGACCTCTCGACTTCTCGACCTCTCGACTTCACTACCTCCCGACTTCTCGACTTCTCTGCCTCCCGACTTCTCGACCTCTCGACCTCTCGACTCATATGGCCAAAAACACATCATACAGCGCATGAGTCCAGGCCGTGATGCCGAAGCCCCGGAGCAGGTAGAGTCCGCTGAACATCACGCCGGCCACGGCCCGGAAGGTGAATGAGGCCGCTTCCAGCCGGTCGCCGTAGGGGCCGATGTAGTGGAACGCGGAAAAGATCAGCGCTCCCACCAGGGTGGCAAACACCCCCGCGGCAACCTCCGACCATCCCATCCGCCGTCCCAGCCAGGCCAGTCCCGAGACCAGCAGGACCCGGAACAGCAGTTCCTCGTACAGGCCGGCCCCGAGCGAGATCATGAGCTGGGTGGGCAGGTCGAAGGATGCCAGGCCGCCGACCGCCAGCGCGATCCCGCCGTTCAGGATGAGCCCGGTCAGGATGCTGGCCACGCTGCCGAACAGCAGGGCATACACCACCGATTCCGCCGCCATACCGAGGAAGATCCGGCCCTGGAGCTTCCCGCCGGCCCGGCGCCAGTCGCGCCAGACCAGGGCGGCGCCGGTCCCCACCAGCAGGAAGCCGAACACAATCAGTCCATTCCGCCCGCCCAGCGCCACGAATACGCTCTTGAGCATCACGTCCGCCCCGTTTCGAACCCCGGCGAACGCGTCGTGGGACAGGGCAAACGCCAGCAGCTCGTAGAGCACCAGCAACGGAAAGACGAAAAGCAGGCTGTAGCGCGGGGCGCGTGAAGTGCGCCAGTAGGCGGAGGTAAACATGGTAAGGGAAAATAGCGAGGGACGGCCGAGGCCGAGACGGCCAGGACGGCCGGGACGGCCACCTTGCCAGCCGCCGCCTCTCCCCTGACATTCCCGCCCATGCCCCGCACGTCCCTGCTGTACCGGATCGGCCTGGGGATGAGCCTGCCGCTTGTCCCCGTGGCCGGTCTGTTCGACGCCAAGATCAGGCGGAGCCACCCGGCCCGCCGTCGCGCGCTGCGGGAGTTCCAGCAGTGGGGTGCCACCAGCCGGGACCCGGCCAGGCCGCTCATCTGGTTCCACGCCCCGTCGGTAGGGGAGGGCCTGCAGGCTCGTCCGGTACTGGCCCGGCTCCGGGCCCGGCACCCGGACTGGCAGTTCGCCTACACCTTTTTCAGCCCGTCCGCCGAGGGGTTTGCCCGGAAGTCCGGGGCCGACGTGTCGGGCTACATCCCGTACGACACCGCCCGGATGGCCAAACTGCTGCTGGATGCGCTCCGGCCGTCGGCGCTTGTTTTCGCCAAGCTGGACCTGTGGCCGGAACTGGCCACCCGGGCGGCGGCCCGCGGTATCCCCCCGGGACTCATCGCCGGAACGGTCCGTCCCCGCAGCAGCCGGCTCCGATGGCCGGCGCGGCAGCTGCTCCGCCCGGGCTACGCTGCCCTGTCCCTCGCCGGTGCCATCTCGGACGCCGATCGGGCCCGGCTGAGCGAACTCGGCTGCCGGCCGGAGACGCTTCGTGTCCTGGGCGACCCGCGCTTCGACAGCGTGATAGACGTGGTCCGCGCCGCCCCCGAGGACGATCCCCTGAAGGCATTCGGCCACGGTGCCCCGACGATGGTCGCCGGTTCAACCTGGCCGGGGGATGAGGCCGTCCTGCTGGAAGCGTTCGCCCGGCTGCATGTGCGCCGGCCCACGGCGCGACTGATCCTGGTGCCGCACGAACCGACCCCGGCCCATCTGGCGCAGATCGACCGCCTGGCGGCCCGGTTCGGCCTGTCGGCCCCGGTGCGGTCCAGTGCGGCCGGGGGCCCCGTTCCCCTGCTGGTGGTGGATCAGATCGGGATACTGGCCCGCCTGTACGGAGCCGGCACCATGGCCTTCGTGGGCGGCGGGTTCCACGGCCGGGGCCTGCATTCGGTGCTGGAACCGGCGGCCTGGGGCATCCCCAGCGTGTTCGGGCCCCGCTGGGAAGAGAGCCGGGACGCGTCGCTGCTGCTGGAGGCCGGCGGAGCCGAAGCGCTGGCCGAACTCGGCGCGGTCGAGGCGGCCGGTGTGCTGGAGAATCTCTGGGAGGACTGGATCGTCAACGAGATCCGGCGGAAGGCGCAGGGCCGCAAGGCGTACGGGGTGGTGCAGCAGGGCCTGGGTGCGGCGGACCGCACGGCCGATGCGGTGGAGACGCTGGTGATCGGGTGAGCAGTAAACGGTGCACGGTAAACGGGGCCGGTCTGTCCATTGAGATGAGGACGCCGGCCCCGTTTACCGTCACCGCTCAACGTCTGCAGCCTACTCCGCCACCACGCCCTCGACCGTCACCGACCGCGGCACCACCAGCCCGGCGGTGAGGACGGTCACCAGCAGATCCGTCCATCGGGTGCGGGCCCTGATCCTGATATCGGAGATCGACTTCCCGCCGGCGAGCTCGGTGGCGAGGACCTTCTGGATCGACGGCCGTTTGAGCTTGAAGAGCCCCCACAGCCCGAAGACCGCGTGGGTGGTGACTTCGAAGCGCGCTCCGGCCGGATGCTGGCCGGCTTGAGTGGACAGCGTTGCGGGAACGCCCAGGGTCGTGGCGTCGTAGGTCACCGAACAGCCGGCGGCGGTCACCAGCACCGCCGCCAGCAGTCCCGCACGGAGAAGACCTGGAATTCTGAATGGAGCGCGCATGCAGGGTTCGCCGGGCTCAGAGCCCGGGGACCTTGATGGCATAGTGCACCCCGACGCCGATCACGGCCGGGCTCGCCCCGTCCACGGTCACCCGGTCGTAGGCCACGCTGAATCCCAGCCCGCTCAGCAGGTTGAAATCGATCCCGCCGCTGATGCCGAAGTTCGAATCGGTGTTGCTGCTTCCGTTGGAGATCCGGACCACATCCAGCCGGGGCGCGATCCAGGGATGGATGGCCACGACGGTGGTCGGGATCGTGGCGGTGAGGCCGACGCCCACGGGGAAACGCCACATGGTGAAGGTGCCCAGATCGGTATGGGCCGCGCCGCCCTGCAGGGTGATCGCGAACGGGATCAGCGGCCCGCCGAAGACCTTGAAGTTCACCGTCCCGCCGAACGAGGTATGGGAGCTGCCGTTCTTCGGGTCGTAGTTCGACACGGTGGCGCTCACGCCGAGCGGTCCGAGGCCAAGCTCACCGGTGAGGCCGTAGGCCGTGCCCTTCCCCGCATCGGTGTTGGGAAACCCGGCTTCGGCCTGCAGCTGGATGCCGGTACCGACACCGTTGTTGTAGACCGGCAGTCCGGGGTTCTGCGCGGCCGCGACGGCCGTCACACCCAGCGACATCGCCAACGCGAGGAGCAGTGGTCTGCGACGCATGGATCCTCCAGATGAGGTAATGAAGCAAGCGGCTGGCAAGCTAAGGGAGCGGCGGGACAGGGTCAACGAGGGGAAGAGGGGTGCCGGGGTGCCGGGTGCCCGGCCGCCGGCACCGCTCGCCTACCGCAGCACCGCGATCCCGAGGCTGATGCCGTCGTAGTCCCCCAGGGCTCCGGCGACCCGCAGCTCGAAGGAGCGGGTGAAGCGGATGTCGACACCGAGGCCGATGGTGAACAGGACGTCGTCGCTCCCGTCACCGAAGGTGGGGACGAAGACCGGGTGGAAGTAGGGCACAAAGCTGGTCTCGGTGCCCTCCAGGTCGACTTCCCGGCCCAGAGACAGCCCGATGGGAATGAACCCGGTGGAGAAGCCGTCCCCGAACTGCCCGCCGAGGCCGACGGTCAACGCGCCGTCGAGGGGGAACCCCTCGCTGCTCCGGATGACCCGCTGCCGGAAATCGATGCCGCCGAGAAAGTAGGTATCGCTCCGGCCCTGAAAGAAGGGGCCGCCGCCGTTGTTGCTGTCTCCCACGCCGAGCCGGATGCCGACGTCGGACGTTCCCCGGCCCCAGCGATAGGAACCCTCCAGCGTAAACCCGCTGCCGGGATCGCTGAAGTACCCGCCCCACTCGTGGGCGCGGAACGCGTGATAGGGTGCCAGAAAGACCGGCGAGCCGGTGGTCTGGGCGGCGGCGGGTGCGGGGACGGCGATGAGAACCAGCAGGAACCCGGCCAGGGCCGGGAGGGCATTTCTAATGGGCATTGGCGGTTTCTCCCCGAACCTGCTCGGCCACCACCCGCACGGTGTTGTTCACCACCTGCAGGAAGCCGCCGCTCACCGAGAACCTGGTCTCGGTGGCGCCGCGGCGCACCACCAGCGGGCCGCGGCCGAGCAGCGTCATGAACGGCGCATGGTTGGGCAGAATACCGACCTGCCCGTCATAGGCGGGCGCCGTTACGGCATCCGCCTCGCCGTCAAACATAGACGCGTCGGGGGAAATCACTGTAACGTGCATCACGCGCTCGCCAGCTTCTTGGCCTTCTCGACCACTTCGTCGATGCCACCCACCATGTAGAACGCCTGTTCCGGCAGGTGATCGAACTCACCGGACAATACGCGCTCGAAGCTCTCGATGGTTTCACTGAGCTTGACGTACTTGCCGGCGAAGCCGGTGAACTGCTCGGCCACGTGGAACGGCTGGGACAGGAACCGCTGCAGCCGGCGGGCCCGGGCCACGACCAGCTTGTCCTCCTCGGACAGCTCGTCCATCCCCAGGATCGCGATGATGTCCTGCAGCGCCTTGTACCGCTGCAGCGTCCGCTGCACGCCGATGGCGACATTGTAGTGCCGCTCGCCCAGGTATTGCGGATCCAGAATCCGGCTGGAGCTGTCCAGCGGATCGACCGCCGGATAGATCCCCAGCTCGGCGATGGACCGGGACAGCACGACCGTCGCATCGAGGTGCGCGAACGCCGTGGCCGGCGCGGGGTCGGTCAGGTCGTCGGCCGGGACGTAGATCGCCTGGACCGACGTGATCGAGCCCTTCCGGGTCGAGGTGATGCGTTCCTGCAGGTCGCCCATTTCGGTGGCCAGCGTGGGCTGGTAGCCGACCGCGCTGGGCATCCGGCCGAGCAGCGCCGAGACCTCGGAGCCCGCCTGGGTGAACCGGAAGATATTGTCGATGAAGAGCAGGACGTCCTGGCCTTCGATGTCACGGAAGTATTCCGCGATGGTGAGGCCGGTGAGGCCCACCCGGAGCCGGGCGCCCGGCGGCTCGTTCATCTGGCCGTAGATGAGCGCGCAGGACTTGATGACTCCGCTCTCGGTCATTTCCAGATAGAGGTCGTTCCCCTCGCGGGTCCGCTCCCCCACGCCGCAGAAGACCGACTTGCCGCCGTGCCCCTTCGCGACGTTGTTGATCAGCTCCATGATCACGACCGTCTTGCCCACCCCGGCGCCGCCGAAGAGGCCGATCTTGCCGCCCTTGACGAAGGGCGCGATCAGGTCGATCACCTTGATGCCGGTCTCGAAGATCTCGGTCTTGGGCTCGAGATCGACGAACTTGGGCGTCTCCCGGTGGATGGGCCAGCGCTCGTTGTCGGCCGGAATCGCGGCGCCGCCGTCGACCGGCTCGCCCAGGACGTTCAGGATCCGTCCCAGCGAGGCGTCGCCGACCGGAGCGGAGATCGGACTGCCGGTGTCCACGGCTTCCATCCCGCGCACCAGCCCGTCGGTGCTGCTCATGGCGACCGCCCGGACCTGGTTCTGCCCGATATGCTGCTGCACCTCCGCCACCAGCGTCACCGGGATCGGCCCGCTGTGATCTTCCACCCTGAGTGCGTTGTAGATCTCCGGCAGGTGCTCCGGCTCGAACTCCACGTCGATGACCGGCCCGATGATCTGGACCACCGTGCCGATATTCTTCGTCCTGGGTGCTGTAGCAGTCATTCCTGGGTACCGATTGGGGTTTTGAGTTTCGTGGGCCGGCGGGCCGCCGGACCGGCGGACCGGCGGACGGTGACATCGGCCGGGATACCGCATCGGCGCAGTCCGCCAGCCTGCCCCCGCGTCCGCCCGCCCGTCATCCCTGCAAAGCCTGCGCGCCGCCGACGATTTCGGCGATCTCCTGGGTGATCTGCGCCTGCCGCTGCCGGTTGTAGGTCCGGGTCAGGCGTTCGATCAGGTCGCCGGCGTTGTCGGTCGCGTTCTTCATGGCGGTCCGCCGGGCGCCGTGCTCCGCCGCCGCCGTCTCGATCAGGCCGCGGTAGATGATATTCCGCACGTAGAGCGGGAGCAGTCCCTCGAGGATCTCCCGCGCCCCGGGCTTCAGCAGATAGTCCGGCCGCGGCCCGCCGGCGGCGGGCGGGTCGATCGGCAGAATCCGCAGGGTGGTGGGCGGGGTCGAGAGGGGCGTGATGAACTGGGCATAGACCAGTTCCACATTGGCCAGCCGTCCCGATTCATACTCCCGGATGAGCCCGTCAGCCACTTCGACGGCGTGCTCGAAGGTCGGCTTGTCGCCGATGTCCAGCCGCTGGGCGGCCAGCGGCCGCCCCATGTACTTGAAGAACCCGATGCCCTTCTTGCCGATGCCGTGCAGGTCGACCTGCAGGCCGGCGGCCTCCAGCCGCTCCAGGTTCCGGCGGGCTTCCTTGATCAGGTTGGCGTTGAATCCGCCGGCCAGCCCGCGGTTGGAGGTGATCAGCACCACCGCTGCCCGGGCGGGCCCGCCCCGTTCGGGCGGCGCGGGCCGCCGCAGCAACGGGAACTGCTGGGACAGCTCGGGCGTCACCAGGTCTCCGATGACCTGGCGCAGCGCCTCGCTGTAGGGCCGGGCGCCCACGACCCGGTCCTGCGCCCGCTTGAGCTTGGACGTGGCCACCAGCTCCATCGTCCGGGTGATCTTGCGGGTGTTCTGGACGGACCGGATCCGTCCCTTGATCTGACGCGCCTTCGCCATCTTACGCGGCCACGAAGAGCGGCTTGAAGGCGGTGATGGCCGCCTTGAGCTGCTCGGTCAGGTCCTTGTCCAGCGTCTTCCTGGTCCGGATGTCCTTGAGAACCGCCGGATGCGAGGCCTCGAGGTACTCCAGGAAGTCCTTTTCCCACTTCCGGATCTGCTCCACCTCCAGATCGTCCAGGTACCCGTTGGTGACGGCGAAGATGATCGCCACCTGGCGCTCCACCGGCACCGGCAGATACTGGGGCTGCTTCAGGGCCTCGACCGTCCGGGCACCCCGGGCCAGCTGGCGCAGGGTCGCCTGGTCCAGGTCGGACCCGAACTGGGCGAACGCCTCCAGTTCCCGATACTGGGCCAGCGAAAGCCGCAACGGACCCGCGATCTGCTTCATGGCCTTGATCTGGGCGTTCCCGCCCACCCGGCTCACGCTGATGCCCACGTCGACCGCGGGCCGGACGTTGGAATAGAACAGGTCGGTACTCAGGAAGATCTGCCCGTCGGTGATCGAGATGACGTTGGTCGGGATGTAGGCCGAGACGTCGCCCGCCTGGGTCTCGATGATCGGCAGCGCGGTGAGCGAGCCGCCCGGCTTCTTGATCCGGGGGTCCAGCTTCACCACGTCCGGATCGTCGGACAGCTTGGCCGCGCGCTCCAGCAGGCGGCTGTGCAGGTAGAACACGTCGCCCGGGTAGGCCTCCCGGCCCGGCGGGCGCCGCAGGATGAGTGACAGCTGCCGGTACGCGGCGGCCTGCTTGGAAAGGTCGTCGTACACGCAGAGCGTCGCCCGGCCCTCTTCGTACATGAAGTACTCGGCCAGGGCGGCACCGGTGTAGGGCGCGATGTACTGCAGCGGGGCGGGCTCCGAGGCGGACGCCACGACCACGATGGTGTAGTCCATCGCGCCGTGCTCCTTGAGCCGCTCCACCACCGAGGCCACCGTCGAGCGCTTCTGGCCGATGGCGACATAGACGCAGACGACGTCTTCGCCCTTCTGATTGATGATGGTGTCGATCGCGATGGCCGTCTTGCCGGTGCCCCGGTCGCCGATGATGAGCTCCCGCTGGCCCCGGCCGATCGGGATCATCGAGTCGATCGCCTTGAGCCCGGTCTGGAGCGGCTCCTTGACCGGCTGCCGGACGATGATGCCCGGCGCGATCATCTCCACCGGCCGGCTCCCGGTCGCCTTGATCGGGCCGAGCCCGTCCACCGGCTGCCCCAACGCGTTCACCACCCGGCCCAGCATGGCCCGGCCCACCGGGACCTCCAGCAGCCGGCCGGTGCAGCGGACCTCGTCGCCCTCCTTGAGCTTGAGGTAGTCGCCCATGATGGCGGCGCCGACGTTGTCCTCTTCCAGATTGAGCACCAGGCCGGCGATGCTCTCCCCGGTCTCCGAGACGGTGAACTCCAGCATCTCGCTCGCCAGGGCCGACTTGAGGCCGTAGATCCGGGCGATGCCGTCCTTCACCTCCAGCACGGTACCCACTTCCTTGACGTCGACGGACCCCAGGTCCGCCGCCGCGATTTCACGAAGTAGAACGTCCTTCAACTCACCGGGCCGGAGAATCGATTCAGTCGCCATGTCGTTTGCTGTCAGGGTCTTGGTGCCGGGTTTACGCCTTAGCTTGTGAAATTTATCACAATCTCACACCCAACGCAAATCGGGCACTGCCGATTCGGGATAGGGTCCGGGGGCCGCGGGCCGGGCCGCGCCCGGGGGCCCGCGCGGGCCGTGGGAGAGGGCCAATATCGCTGACTCCCCGGCATGAGGGAACCTCCCGGGACTGGCAGGAACGACGGGATGCGATTTCTTTAGGAGGCTGTTCACGGCTTGGGGCCCGATCCGGACAGGACCCTCAGTCTCCGGACCCCGATCCTCAAGTCCTCGTCCATCGGTTACGTGGCCCGCATCGATCTCCTCACCGCCGCCCGCGCCGTCCCCCGCGAAGTCACCCGTCTAAGCGACCGCCTGATCCGGTTCCTCATGCGGATCGGGATCGACGAGCACGCCCTGGTCCTCGGCATTGCCGGCGGCGTGGGCGCGCTCTGCGGCCTTGCCATCGTGGCCTTCTACCGGATGATCGATGCCACCACCCGGCTCTTCGCCAACCTGAGCCGGGACGTGCACCTGCCGGAAGCGGTGGTGATCGGGGTGGCCCTGGCCCTGGGCATCGCGACCGTGCGGCTGCTGGTCCGCTACGGGACGCATGACTCCGGCGGGGAGAACATTCCCGACGTGATCCACGCGGTCGCCCGCCGGGGCGGCGTCCTGCCGCCCTGGAAAGTGGTGGTCAAGACGGTGGCCGCGGCGTTTACCATCGCGAGCGGCGGGTCGGTCGGCGTGGAGGGCCCGGTCGCGGTCCTGGGCGCCGGGATGGGCAGCGCCACCGGCCAGTGGTTCCGCTTCGGGCCCAACCGGCTGCGGCTTCTGGTGGGCTGCGGCGCCGCGGCCGGCATCTCCGGAGCCTTCGGGGCCCCCATCGCCGGGGTGTTCTTCGCCATGGAGGAAATCCTGGGCGGCTTCCGCTCGGCGATGCTCGCCTCGGTGGTGGTGGCCAGTGCGGCCGCCGCCGCGGTGACCCGGAACCTGCTGGGCCAGGACCAGGTCATCCGGATTCCGACCGAGTACGCCGTCAAGAACGACCACGAACTCGCGATCTACGCCCTGGTGGGCATTCTCTGCGGGATCGTCGGCGTGATCTACAGCCGCTCGGTCTGGAAGATGAACGACCTGATGGACCGGTTCCCGCCCTGGGCCCGGTTGCTCATCGCGGCCGGCTCGGTCGGTCTGCTGACGTCGTTCTTCGCACCGGCGCTCTGGGGCCGCGGCCATCAGAGCCTGGACCTGAGCCTGGTGGGGTCGTACAGCGCCGGGGTGCTGATCGCACTGGCCGGCGCCAAGATTGCGGCCACCTCGCTCACCCTGGCGGGCGGCGGCGTGGGCGGAGTATTCACCCCGGCCATCGTCATCGGAGGGACCTTCGGGGCGGGACTGGGCGTCGGGCTGGCCCATCTCTTTCCCGACGCGGGCATTCAGCCGGTCCCCTACGGCCTGGTGGGCATGGCCGCGGTGCTGGCGAGCGCGACCCATGCCCCGCTCACCGGGATGTTCATCGTCCTGGAGATCACCAACGACTACGCCCTGATCGTGCCGCTCATGCTGGCGGCCAGCCTGGCCTACGTCGTGGCCCGCCGGCTCCAGCGCGATTCCATCTACACCGAATGGCTCTCCCGCCGGGGGGAGTCCGTGGCCCACGGGCAGGACGAGGCGGTGCTGGTCCGGCTCAAGGTCGCCGACGCCTACCGCCGCGACGCGGTGGCGCTGCGGGCCGATTCGACCGTGGCGGATACCGCCCTGCTCCTGCGCAAACGGGGCCAGCTCGAATTCCCGGTGATCAACGACGCCCGGCACGTGGTGGGCATGTTCACCTGGGCCGAGGTGGTGGACGCGCTGGAACACCTGGACCAGAAGGGGGACCGCCTGATCGAGGAACTGGCGAGCCCCGCGATCGAAACGGTGAGCCCGGACGACACCCTGCTCACCGCCCTCCAGCGGCTGGGCGCCCGCGACGCGCAGCTGCTTCCCGTGGTCGGCGAGGACGGCCGGTTCGAAGGCGTGGTGGGCCGGCAGGAAGTGTTCGCGGCGTACGAGCGGGAGCTGGCCTAGGGAAGCACCGACGGACCGTCGGACCGTCGGACCGTCTGCCAGCCAGCCTGCCCCGCCCGCCCTACATCCGGCTCCTCGTCTTCCCCTTCACAAACCCCGCCAGCACGCCGCGTGGACCCATGGCGGGCAGCGCCCGCGCGGTCGCGCCGCAGATCCGGCGGGCGGTATCGCTCAGGTGGCTGGAACTGGCGAAGGAGAGGATCCGCGCCACGACCGCCACGGTGTAGCCCGCGTTCGCCAGCAGCTGGGAGGCGCAGACGATCCGGGTGAGATCGATGACCCGTTTGAGGTTGGGGGCTCCCCCGGCACCGAACTGACGGGAGAGATGCTCCCGGCTCACCCCCAGCTTCCGGGCCAGCGTATCGGTGCGGAGCGGCTGGTCCACCCGGGCCAGCAGCTGGTTCCACACCTCGAGTTGCAGCGGCTCGGTGAGCCGCAGGGCGCGGGGCGCGTCGGCCAGCGCCTGGCGGCGCGCGGCGGACAGGGACGCCCGCAGGACCAGGTCGCCGACGACCGCGTCATCCACCCCCTCCACCACCAGCGTTCCCACCCCGCTCTCGCCCAGCTCGACCAGCAGCTCGCCGTCGTCCGGGCGGAAGGCGGCGTAGGCGATCACCGGAATGGCCGGGTATTCCGTGCGGAAGGTGCGGATCGCGCCGGCGGGGAAGGCCCGCGGGCTCACCACCAGGGCCTCGACCAGCTTGTGACGCAGCAGCTGGGAGAGATTACCCGGCGCGCGGCAGATACTCAGCGTGGGACCGGATCGGGGAAGTGAGCGGCGCAGGGCAGCCACTGCCGCCCGGCTCTCGACCATGGCGGCGACGGTTGCCATGGGTCACTCGGGAACCGCACTGGGCGGTGGCGGGCGGCGGGCCGGGCGGCCTTCCCCCACGGCCACCAGGGTGCGGACCATTTCGCCCGCGCGCCGAAGCACTCCGCGGGCGTTGTCATAGCTCAGCGTCGCCTGGGCCTCATCGTAGGTGCCCCAGCGACAGTCGGAGATGCCCTCGTCCTCCTGCGGCACCGGCTCGCCGTCGGGGCTCTCGATCAGGAAGAAATGGCAGTATTTGTGAATCAGCTTGCCGCGGAACCGGAAGTACCAGTCGATGATCCGGATGGGCCCGTGCAGCACCAGATCGCCCAGTCCGGTCTCCTCGGCCGTTTCCCG